>NZ_JAUZED010000128.1 GCF_030705415.1 Curtobacterium sp. A7_M15
CCGCGGCCGACCGTGCCCGGGCCCTCGTCCCCGCCGTGGAGGCGGTCACCGTCGTCGTCGCGGGCGACTGGGCTGCCGGTCCGGGCGCGTCGCTCGCCGTCGGTCTCGCGGCCGTCACCGATCCGGAGACGGCGTGCGTCTCGCTCGTCGACCTGCCCGGCCTCCCCGCGACGGCCGTCCGCCGAGTGATCGGCGGCGGCGACCACGGGACGGCGCTCCGCCGCGCGGTCCACCACGGCGTCCCGGGGCACCCGGTGGTCGTCGGCTCGGAGCACCGCGCCGCGCTGATCGCCGCTCTGTCCCGCGACCCCACGCACGGCGCCGGGCCGTGGCTCGCGTCGTCGGACGCGGAACCCGTCGAGTGCGGCGACCTGTGGGACGGTCACGACCAGGACCACCCGAGCAGCCAGCGGGGATCTCACGGCCGCACCGTGACCGGCTGACGGACGGGAGGCGCGGCCGCTCACCGGAGTGCTGCGCCCCCGGACGGTCGTTGCGCCCCGTCTCTCCGGGGCGCTACGACCACAGCGGGGCGCGAATGCGAACGACCGAACGCGCGCGCGAACACGCACGCGACCGGACTCGCGCCGCGCGTCACCGCGCAGCACGTCAGCGCGGGATCACCGAGAACAAGAACCGCTTCCGCACCATGTACCAGGCCAGCAGGATGAGCAGCGTGTGGGTCGCGAAGCCGATCCACCCGTTGCCCCAGTCCACGCCCGGGATCGACGCGATGGCCAGCGCGAAGAACACCTGCCAGACGAACACGTAGAGACTCGCCTGCCCGATCGGGATCCACAGCCAGCCGATCGCCTTCGAGATCGGCTTCCAGAACACGGTGAGGATCGCGTACGACACGATCGCGAAGAACGCGATGTCGACCAGACGCCCCCACTGCAGGTCGACGCGCTGGTAGGCCGTGTTGTACAGGTCGTCGTACATCGAAACCGGGAACGGGGTCGGTGTGAACCCGAAGTGGTTGCCCGCCCAGACGTAGACCAGGAACAGCGCGTAGCCCCCGATGCCGACTCCGACGAGGACCTTGCCGAGCCGTCCGGTCAACGCGCCGACGATCTGGCGTCGGTAGAAGCCGAGCACGAGCCCGTGGGTGAACACGACCTGCCAGGTGAGGAGGGGGAAGACCGCCTCGAACTGGGAGTTCAGCGGCCGGAAGTCCGGGTTGAGCGCCTGGTACACGTACAGCGCCCAGCTGACGAGGAGCAGCGCCCACCAGAACCCGCGGCGGATCACCCACATGAACACCGGGATGAACAGGCTGAGCACCACGAAGAGACCCATGATGTTGAAGGGCCACGGCCCCATCTCGAGCAGCAGGAACTGCCGGATCGCGTACCAGGGCGGCGGGTAGGCCAGCAGCTGCATCGCGTTCGGGTAGAGGTCGTACACGCGGCCCTCGGCGCCGACTCCCCCGGTGCCGGTCCCACGGTCGGTGAAGGTGGTGATCGCGTCGGTGTTCAGGAACGGCACGAAGCTCAGCGCGAAGACGACGAGGATCACCCCGAGCGTGACGAGGTACTGCTTCCGAGCGCGTTTCCAGGCACCGACCGCGGCCGCCCACTCGCCGAACTTCTTGATGGCGAACGGGTAGGTCATGCCGAGGACCATGCCGGAGAGGAACACGAACATCTCCGCGCCGGTGATCGCGCCGACGGCGTGCAGCGTGATGTACGAGTACGGCCCGCCGATCTCGATGTGGGTGATCACCACGGCGAGGATGATGAACCCGCGGAACAGGTCGAGCCGTAGGTCGCGCCCGGGCTTGCCGTCGTCGGGGTAGCGCCAGCTCGGGAGCAGCCGGCCGAACAGGCCGCTGAGCAGGAACACCACCGCCAGGCCGACGGCGCACCAGACGATCCACGCCATCTGGTCGCCGCCGGTGTCGTACTGCTGGTCGGTCGCCGCGGCGCCGTCCTGCTTCGTGACCCGGTCGGTCACGGGACCGAACACGAAGTCGCCCGCGCGCTCGAGGTCGGTGCGGAACGAGCCGGCGATGCCGGGGACGGCGGTGTCCCGCCAGTCGGCCACACGGTTGCCCGCTTCGGGCTCGCGGCGGTTCGTCTCGAGGAAGGTCACGCCGCGGATCAACGGACGGTCGTGCACGGCGGCGATCACCTGTCGCCACCAGCCCTGCTTCACCGGGAGCTCGTCGGCACCCCGGAGCGAGTGGTCGTACAGCGCCCCGGTGTCGAGCAGCATCGGCCGGTCGTCGGCCACGGCGAAGCGGTCGTAGAACGTTCCTCGCTGGCGTTGCTCGTAGCCCCAGGTCTCGTCGAAGCGGGCGGTGACCTCGCCGGCCTCGGGGACGTCGTTCCGGGTGAGCGGGACGTCGCGGCCCGCTGCCTCGGTCGCCTTGCCCTTGCCGAAGTACAGCATGGACAGCCCGACCCAGTCGACGGCGGAGTCGCCGGGCCAGTACGGCGCGTAGGGGTCGTCGGCCGCGGTGAGTTGTCCGTCGCCGTTGGTGTCGAGCTTCGAGACGTCGGTCGCGGAAAGGTCTTGCAGGCGCCCGGCGGACTCGCCGAACGGGTAGCCCGCACCGTAGGACGGGGACCACACCATGAGCGCGTCGGAACTCCCGCCGTGGACCGCTGCCGCCAGCGCGCGGAAGGCGGTGACGAACTGCGTCGGCTGCTGACCCCACCGCACCCACGTGCCGTTCATCTGCGGGGCGAACCGGACGAGCACCTGCGTGTCGTACTGCCGGTGGACCTCTTCCAGCAGGGCGTTCGCCGCGCGGGCGTCGGCGGTCGTCAGGGAGCGGAGCGACCGGTCGGGTTCGAGGCTCACCACCAGGACGGCACCCTGCGTGGCGGCGGCTCGGGTCGCCCGGAGGAACTCCTTCCGGGCGCTGCGGTCGAGCGGGTACTCGATCTCGACGCCGTACATCGACGGGGTCGCACCGAGCCGTCCGGCGTACCCGTCGGGCGCGTCGTCGCCCCAGTCGATGTCCGGTCCGAACCAGGTCTTCCCGTCGGCGGGCGAGACCGCGGCGGCGGCGGTCGCCTGCACGGCCGACGCCGGCAGGGCGCCGCCCAGCGCGAACGTCGCGAGGACCACCAGGAACGCGAGGAATCGGGCGGCTGGTCGGCTCACCGCGTGCACGCCAGGGTCCAGACGTTGTGGCCGCCCTCGTGCCGGTGCTCGAGCCGGTCGAGTGCCGCGATCGCGAGCGCGAGGCCGCGGCCGCTCTCCTCGTCGGCGTCGGCCATCGTCACCGCGGCCAGGTCGACGTCGGCCGGCAGCCCGTTGTCGGTGAGCACGGCGACGAGCTCGCGGTCGGTCACGTCGAGTTCCACGGTGTAGCGCCTGCCTGCTTCCTGGTCGGTGCGTCGGGTGTGCTCGACGATGTTCGCGGCGATCTCGGCGACGGCGGTCTCGAGGCCGAACCGGAGCCGCAGGTCGTCGATGCCGAGTGTGTCCCACCACGCACCGAAACGGTCCTGCACCTCGTCGAGCGACTCCGGTACCGCCGGGACCTCGAACGCGACCCGCGCCGGGCTCACAGGGGTCCTCCGGCCGTGCTCGACTCGTGCTCGGACTGCGGTGTGCCCGGTCCCCGGTAGAGCACGGCCCGGATGACGATGCTGAAGATGAACAGGTCGAACACGACCCATGCGGTGTTCACGAGTGGTGCGATCCCGGACGCCTGGCCGGTCAGGTACCGGATGCCGATCAGGATCAGCGCCGCCACGAGCGCCCCCATCGCGATGAGCTGCGGCTTCACGAGGTCCCACCGCGGCTTCTGCTCGGACTCGTCGCGGACCTTCGGAGTGACCCGGAAGCCGAGCGGCTTGCCCCGGAACACGTTCTCGAACGCGCTGGTGACCGACTCGATCCACACCGGGAACAACGCGAGCGAGTACTGCTGCCCGCGCCACGTCGGTCTGCCGGCCGCCACCACCCAGAACAGCACCTGGTTGAGGACGAGGAACGGGATGAGCCGGGCGAAGAAGTCGACGCTGTACGCCTGGACGGGGACGACCCCGAAGGACAGGCAGAGCACCGGGGCTGCGATGTAGACGATCGCGGCGAAGCCGGACAGGTAGCTCCACATCGTCGAGAAGTACATGAGCCGCTGCCCCCACGACAGGCCCTTCTGCACGAGCGGGTTCTCGCGGAAGAAGACCTGCATGGTGCCCTGTGCCCAGCGGAGCCGCTGTACGAGCATGGTGGGCAGGTCCTCGGGGGCGAGGCCCTTCGCCAGGATCTCGTCGTGGTACGCCGACTTCCAGCCGAGGCCGTGCAGGCGCATGGCGGTGGCCATGTCCTCGGTCACCGAGATCGTCGCGAGCGGCATGATCGGCTGGGCCTCGTCGTCGCGGTTGACGTCGAGGGCGCGGGCGAGCACGGCGATCGACTCGATGGCGGCGACCGGTGAGGCATCACGGCGCCCGAGGACGTCGAGGGCCGCGTCGTCGAGGCCGGCGAACGTGTTCGCGTCGGTCGACATCGCCGCGAGCTCCTGCAGGTCCTTCCGGACGGACTCGAGGTCGGACGCGGCGAAGCGGTACGAGATCGCGTCGATGCCGCGCTGGAAGTCGTAGGTGACGTCACCGAGCGGTTCGCCGCGCTGCACCTGGTCGCGCGCGCGGTCGACCACGGCCTCGGCCTCGTCGAGCGCCCCGAGCACCCGCGGGTCGGTCTCGGTCTCGCGCGCACGGGCGAGCAGCTTCCTCGAGGTCTTGATCGTACGGGCCACGGATCCCTCGACCTCGCGCACGTAGCGGGTCACGCCGAGCTGCATGAGCGCCTCGCGCCGGAGGATCGCGTTCGACCCGCAGAAGAACGCGGCGTTCCACCCGTCCTTCGACTGCTGGATCGGCCCGTAGAACAGGGGCGCCTGGCTGCCGAGCAGGTCGGCCTCGGGGACGTTCTCGAACCACTGCGGCGTCTGCACGAGCGCCATCCGCGGGTCCTTGAAGTAGCCGAGGGTGCGGTCGAGGATCGACGGCTCCGGCACCTGGTCGGCGTCGAGGATGAGGAGGAACTCCCCCTGGGTGGCGAGCAGCGCGTTGTTGAGGTTCCCCGCCTTGGCGTGCCGTGGACGGTCGATCCAGTCGGCGCCCCGGGTGATGACGCCGATGCCGAGCGCGTCGGCCGCGGCGCGCATCTCCGGGCGGTTGCCGTCGTCGAGGATCCACGTGGAGTGGGGGTGGCTGATCGCCTTCGCCGCGGTCGCCGTGCGGACGACGAGGTCGACGGGTTCGTTGTACGTGGTGATGAAGACGTCGACGGTGACGGGGTCCCGCGGCGGCGTCGGTGGTTCCCCCCGTTCGCGGAGGCGCCAGGCGCCGAACGCGAAGAGCAGCGAGTCGATCACGCTGTACGTCTCGGCGAGGATCAGCGGGACGGCGATCCACCACGAGTGCCAGTTCACCGACGCGGCCCACCGCCAGACGATGTAGTTCACCCCCGCGATGGACGCGAGCAGGGCGACCGTCCGGACCGCGACGAGTCGTCTCCGGGGCGTGCCGGTGGTGAGGCGACGGCGGTCCTGCCGGCTGACGTCGAGCGCGGTCACCGGGTGCTCCCGACGACGGCGTCGCCGAACGTGCTGCGTCGCAAGCGTGCCTCCCTGATCCGTCGGCCCCCGGCCGCAGCGCGCGCCCGAGGTGGTGGTTGCGTCCGGGGAGACTCCAGGTGTGCGGCCCCGAGCGTGGGCTGACGTCGTCGGGTACGACCAGGGCCCACGACCTGTCTACCGCAGGAGTGGGCCTCCTGTCAGACCGGCACCCCGCTCTGGGGACAACGGATGCGCGCCGGACGGACAGGACCGACGGGCAACGAGACCGGTCAGTCGAACTCCGCCACGAACCCGAGGTCCTCCGCCAACCGCGCCACGACCTCGTCGAAGTACGCACCGCCGTCGGACACCGACCCGACGTAGTGGCCGAACAGCTCGAACGACACCGTGCCGAAGACCGTCGTCCAGGCCATCAGCGTGCGGACGAGGACCTCCTCCGGCAGCTCGATGCCGAACGCCCGCAGCGAGGCCACTCCGTCCGCGACCGCCGCAGCGGCCCGACCGGGGCCCGTTCCGGTCGGCGCGGGTGCCCGGTAGCCGGGATCCGCCACGGCGTCCGCGACGACCCGCACGATCGTGAGCGTCGTCCGCGACGCCGGGTCCACCGTCGACCGCGGCGCGACGTACCCCGGCACGGGCGACCCGAACAGGAGCGCGAAGTCCCCCGGGTGCGCGATCGACCACGTCCGGATCGCCCGGCACACCGCGACCCACCGCGCCCCGGGGACCGGTCCCGCCGCAGCCTCGGCCGCCTCGACCGCGGCACCGAGCTCGTCGTAGTCAGCGATGAGGAGCGCCGTGAGCAGGTCGTCGCGGCTCGGGAAGTACCGGTAGACGGCCGACGACACCATCCCGACGTCCCGGGCGACGGCACGGAGGCTCAGCTGCGACGGCCCCTCGTCGGTGAGCCGGACCCGGGCAGCGGCGAGGATGCCGGACCGCACGGACTCGCGTGCGAGGGCTCGTGCGGTGGGTGCCTTCTCGGTCATGCCTCCACCCTGGCACGAGAGAGCACTGCACACAATCGAGAGCAGTGCTCTTGCAATTGACCGCGCGCGGGTGCATGCTGATCGGAGAGAGCGGTGCTCTCGCAATCAGGAGGAAAGCAGGAAGCCATGTCGCAGCAGCACGTCATCGTCGGTGCCGGTCCGGTGGGCCGGCACGTCGCCGCACTCCTCGCGGAGCGGGGCGAGCGGGTCACCGTCGCCACCCGCTCCGGTCGGGACACGGGCGTCCGGGGAGTCGGGCACATCGCACTGGACGCGTCGGACGCCGACGCCCTCACCCGGGCGACCGAGGGCGCCGCCGTCCTCTACAACTGCGCGAACCCCGGGAACTACACGCAGTGGGAGGAGACCTGGCCGCCCCTCGCGACCGCACTGCTGACGGCGGCCGAGCGCACCGGCGCGGTCTACGCCATCACCGGCAACCTCTACCCGTACGGACCCGTCGACGGACCGATGCGCGAGAGCCTGCCGGACGCCGCGACGGACCACAAGGGCATCCTGCGCGCGGAGCTCTGGGCCGACGCCCGCGCCGCGCACGAAGCGGGTCGGCTCCGCGCCGTCGAGGTCCGCGCCTCGGACTACGTCGGGACCGGCATCGGCGAGAACGGGCACATCACCCGGGTCCTCCCGGCGGCGCTGCAGGGGAAGGCCGTCTCGATGATCGGGCGGACCGACCTGCCGCACACCTTCACGGACGTGCTCGACGTCGCCCGGACACTCGTGGCGGCCGCGGCGGACGAGACGACCCACGGACGCACCTGGATGGTGCCGAGCAACGCGCCACGGTCGCAGGTGCAGGCCCTCACCGAGGTGCTGGCCGCGGCGGGGAAGCCCCCGGTCACCGTCCGGCGACTCCCGGCCGGCATGCTCCGCGCGATGGGGGTGGTCTCACCGATGATGCGCGAGATCGCGCAGATGAGCTACCAGTGGACCGCGCCCTACGTGGTCGACGACTCGGCGAGCCGAGCCCGCTTCGGCATCGAGCCGACCCCGTGGGACGAGGTGTGCCGACGGACCGTCGCGGGCGTCGCCTGAGACGGCAGGAGACGGCGGACGGGAGGCGCGGGGGGGGGGCCCCCCCCCCCCCCCCCCCCCCCACGCGGGGCCGGCCGGACCCGGCGGCCGGGAGGCGCGGTGCGGGCCCGCACCGCGCCTCCCGTCCCACACGTGGTGGCGTCAGATCACCAGGAGCCGCGTGAACTGGCCGGCGGAGAGCTGCACCGCCACGCCGCCGGCGGCGTCGAGCCGCCAGAGGCCGGTCGTCGGGCCGGCGCTCACGTCGAAGAACAGGTCACCGGCCTCGTCGGCGGCGCCGACGTGGACACCGCGCCCCTCGGACGTCACACCGCTCGTCGTGCGCTCCGTCGTGGTGCCGTCGGCCTTCCGGGTGACGAGCGTCGCGATCGTCTTGTCGGCGGTGCACCCGGCGGGGCTGCCCTCGCTCGCGGCGGCACACCACCCGGCGGACTTGGCGAGCAGGAGCGCGCGGCCGTTCGTCGCCCCGTACGTGAACCCGATCCGGGACTCGGCCGACACCGGCGTCGACGAGCCCTTCGCCAGCAGGGACCACCCGCTCGCGCCGGAGGCCCCGGACGAGAAGTAGTTCAGGTACAGGTTGCCGGCGCCGTCGGCGAGGAGCCCGCTGAGGTACTGGTAGCCGTTCTCGGCGATCGACCGGGTCGTGCGCTTGCCCGACGGGGACACCGAGACGACCTTGGTCGCGGCACCCTGGGTGCCGAACGTCGCCGCAGAGACCGTGCCGTCACGCCCCACGGCCCAGTAGGTCCCGGCGGACGGGACGAGCGCGACCGGCGCACCGCCGTCGACCGGGAGCTTCGTGATCGCCCCGGAGACCGAATCGACCCAGTACAGGTTGCCGGCGACGTCCGACCGGAGGTCCGCTGTCAGGTGCAGGCCCGTCGCCACGGTCCGGGCAGCGCCGCCGCCGGCCGGGTACATCACGACGGAGCGGCGGTCGGCCGAGGGCACGAACACGTCGCCGACGTCGTCCGCCGTGAAGCCGGCGGCGTCCTTCGCGATCGTGGTGGGAGCGGACGTGCCGGAGACCGGGAAGCGCACGACCGAGCCCGAGCCGTCGAGGGCGAACAGGGACTCGACGGTCTGCACCGACCCGGGCGTGGTGTACCGCACCGAGACGGCCTTGCCCGCACCCCGGCTCCCGACGGCGCGGACCGAGAACGTGTAGGTCGTGCTCGCGGTCAGGTTGCCGAACCGGTCGGAGCGTGCGCTGGCCGGCAGTCGGTCGACGCCGGCGTCCGGCTGCTGCTGCTTCGGCGCGACGGTGACGCGCCAGCTGGCGATCTTCGCCCCGGACTTCGGGAGCCCCCAGGTCACGGTCGCACTGTCCGCGGCTCCGGTGACCCGGACGGAGGTCGGTGCGCCGGGCACCGACGAGGGTGCGGCCGTCGCCGGCGCGGCTCCCCCGATGACGAGCGCCACCGCGGCTGCGGCGGTCAGTACGGCTCTGAACACGTGCGTTCCCCTGTTCGTCCCGTGATCCATGCGTCACGGCTACCGACATCAGAGCACCGGTCGGACACCGCGGACCCGTCCGTGCCGAGATCGTGCGGGCCGCGCACGCCCTCGTGCGTCATCCCGCAAGGTGCGGGTGCGGGGGCGGGTGCGGGCGGGGTGCGGGTGCGGCGGTTCGCGAGGGCGACAGTCGGCCGCCGGATGCCCGCGGCAGACTGTC
>NZ_JAUZED010000129.1 GCF_030705415.1 Curtobacterium sp. A7_M15
GGCCGGACGGGAGGCGCGGCGCGGGGTGGCACCGTGCCTCCCGTCCGTACGTGGCTGGGCTTCGAGCGGTGTGTGGCTGGCACGTCTGGGCTGGCGCTCGTGGTGGCGCTCGTGGGTCGTGCTGCGAAAGCGACAGTGCGCGGGAGGCGCGCGGTGTTGGTGGCGCCGAAGCGACAGTGTGCTGCACACATCGCGCGGCACACTGTCGCTTTCGCGAGGACCGTGCCATGACCGCCGCGCGGCGTCGCGCGCCGCGTCAGCGGATCAGGGCCGTCGTGCTCGCGAAGGCCCGGGAGCGCACGGCCTGCCGGTAGCGGTCGAGCGCTGCCTCGTCAGCGCCGACGGACTCCAGCGCCGCCAACCCTGCCCCGAGCACCGGAGGATCGGTCACCCACGTCGGCACCGCTCCGGGCACCCGGGCGGCGAGACCCTCGACGACTCCTTCGACGAGCAGGGGATCCCGCGCCGCGAGCACCCCGCCGCCGAGGACCACCGGCACCGGGCTCGCCGCCGAGCCACCCAGACCGAGACGTTCGAGCGCGACCGCCGCGAGCAGGACGATCTCCTCGGCCTGCCGTTCGACGACGCTGGTGGCCACGGCGTCACCCGCACCGGCGACCTCGAACAGCACCGGGCAGAGCCGGTTGAACACCCGCTGGTCGAGGCGGCCGAAGTGGATGGCCTCGGTGACCTCGCGGACGCTGCGGAGCCCGAGCGCTGCCGGGACGGCCGTGACCAGGGCAGTCGCCGGCCCGCGACCGTCGTCGGCCCGTGCGGCGTGCCACAGTGCACGGTTGCCGAGGTACGCGCCGCCGCCCCAGTCGCCCGAGACGTCCCCGATGGCGGGGAACCGTGCCGTGGTGCCGTCGGCCCGGACCGCGAGTGCGTTGATCCCCGTCCCGCAGACCACCGCCGCGGCGTCCGGTGACAGGGTCCCCGCCCGCAGCAGCGCGAACAGGTCGTTGTCGAGGACGTGCGGCGCGCCGCCGTCGGCCTCCCAGTGTGCGAGTGCCTCGGTCGCCGCGACCAGTTCGGCGTGCAGGTCGAGACCGGCCAGGTACACGTGTGTGGTCCGGATCCTGCGCTCGCCGAGGTCGCCGACGACCCGCGCCCGGACGTCGTCGAGGATCGGCCCGGCGACGTCCCATCCGCGGGTCTGCGGGTTGGAGCCGGGGCCGCGCGCGTGCCCCACGATCGAGCCGTCGAGGGCGATGGCGACGACGTCGGTCTTGCTGCCGCCGCCGTCCACGGCCAGGACGACGTCGCTCGGGTCCGGCCCGGCGGGCGCGGGAGGGCGCGTGGCCCGGGCGGTCCCGATGCCGGCCCCGGTCGCGCGGGCTCCACTCAACCCGCCCACGTCAGCTGCTCCGATCGCGTCCACGGCAGGTGCTCCGCGTTCGCGGCCAGGAGCAGGTCTGTGAGCTTCTCGGCCTTGTCAACCTGGCCGACGAGCGGGTGCGCCCACATCGCGCGGAGCACCCGGTCGCGACCCCCGTGCACCGCTGCGTCGAGCGCGAGGCGTTCGTACCCAGCGACGTGCGACACGAGCCCGACCATGTCGGCGTCGAGCGGCGCGACGGGCAACGGCGTGATCGCGGCGCGGGTGACCCGCGCCGGGACCTCGATCACGTGGTCGTCGGGGAGGAACGGGAACGTGCCGTCGTTGCGGACGTTGAGGACCTGCACGTCGCCGCGGTCGCCGAGGATCGAGGAGAGCACGTCGATCGCGGCCTCGGAGTAGTACGCCCCGCCGCGCTGCTCGAGCTCGGCCGGCTTCGTCACGACGGACTCGTCCGCGTACTTCGCGAGCAGCGCGCGCTCGGTGTCCATCACGGCCTCGGCGCGGGTGCGCTCGTGGAGCTGCTCCTCGAGCACGACGTCGTGGGCGTAGAAGTAGCGGAGGTAGTACGAGGGCACGGCGTGCTGCAACCGGAGGAGGTCGGCGGGCATGTGCACGCTCTCGGCCATCCGGTCGAGGGCACCGGTCTCCGCGGCGAGCAGGTCGTCGAGGACGTCTCGCTCGCTGCCGTCGGCGGAGCGGACGTGCACCCCGCGCTCCCACGTCAGGTGGTTCAGGCCGACGTGGTCGAGTCGGACGGCGCTCGGCGCGACGTCGAACTCCTTCGCGAAGCGGCGCTGGAACCCGATCGCGACGTTGCAGAGCCCGACGGCCCGGTGTCCGGCCTCGAGGAGGGCCCGCGTGACGATCCCGACCGGGTTCGTGAAGTCGACGATCCACGCGTCCGGCTTGGCGTACCGCTTGACGAGCGCGGCGTACTCCAGCACGACGGGCACGGTGCGGAGCGCCTTCGCGAAGCCGCCGGGCCCGGTGGTCTCCTGCCCGATGCAGCAGGCCTCGTGCGGCCAGGTCTCGTCCTGGTGGCGGGCGGCCTGTCCACCGATGCGGAGCTGGAACATCACGGCGTCGGCGTCCGTGACCCCGGCGACGACGTCGTCCGTGACGTGGATCGTGCCCGGGTGACCGGCGTGGGCGAACATCCGCTTGGCGACACCGCCGACGAGTTCGCGGCGGACGGGGTCGGGGTCGACGAGCCAGAGCTCGTCGATCGGCAGCTGGTCGCGGAGTCGGGCGAAGCCGTCCACGAGTTCGGGGGTGTAGGTGGATCCGCCACCGATGACTGCGAGTTTCACTGTGGTGCTATCCCTTCACGCCGGTGAGCGCGATGCCCTCGACGAATGCCTTCTGTGCGAAGAAGAAGATGATCACGACGGGGACCATGACGACGACGGTCATCGCCATCGTCATTGACCAGTCGGTGCCGTGCTGGCCGCGGAACGTCGCCAGTCCGTACGCCACCGGCCAGGCGGCCTGGTTCTCGGAGGCGTAGAGGAGCGGGCCGTAGTAGTCGTTCCACGAGTGGAAGAACATGAAGATCGCCGCCGACGCGATGCCCGGTCGGGCCATCGGGACGACGACGCGCCAGAGCACGCCCCACTCGCTGCAGCCGTCCATGCGCGCGGCGTCCCCGTACTCCTTCGGGATCGTCAGGAAGAACTGGCGGAGCAGGAAGATGCTGAACGCGTCGCCGAGCAGGTTCGGCAGGATGAGCGGCCAGAGCGTGCCGGTGAGGTGCAGCTCGGACCACATGACGTAGACGGGCACGGCGGTGACCTGCGGGGGCAGGAGCATCGCCACGATGATGATCGTGAAGATCGCGTTCGCACCGCGGAACCGGATCTGCGCGAGAGCGTACGCGGCCGGGACCGAGCTGACGAGCATGAACGCGGTCGCCAGCACTGCGTAGAGGGCGGAGTTGCCGAACCACTGCGCGAGCGGCAGCTCGGTGAACACCCGGCCGTAGTTCGAGAAGTCGAACGGCCGCGGCACGATCGACGCCGTGAGCGCCTGGTTGCTCGACATCAGCGAGGTCAGGATCACGAACACGATCGGCGCGATGGTCAGGACACCGAGCGCGACGAGCACTGCGTGCTCGGCGATCCAGACGAGCAGGCTGCGGCGCGGCCCACGAGCCGAGCCGGACGCCGAGCCGCGGGGTGCCCGGGCGAGCGGGGACTGGGAGACGGCGGTCATCAGGACTCCTCCGGTCGGAACACGCTGATCCGGCGCATCGTGAAGACGAGCACCACGGCGGTGATCACGAACAGCACGACGGCCATGGCGGACGCGTAGCCGAACTGGAAGTTCGCGAACCCGTGCTGGTAGAGCAGCTCGGTGTAGGTGAGCAGCGAGGTGCCCGGGTAGCCGAGCTGCGCCGCGGTCCCGCCGCCGATCGTCGCCTTGCCGCTGGCGACGCCCGACGCGACCGCTGCCTCGGTGAAGTACTGCAGGGCCGCGATCACCCCCGTGACGGCGGCGAACCCGATGACCGGCGCGATCGTCGGCAGGGTGATGTGTCGCACCTGTTGGACACCGTTGGCCCCGTCGAGCGAGGCGGCCTCGTACAGGTCGCGCGGCACGTCGAGGAGCGACGCCAGGAAGATGATCATGATGTCGCCCATCACCCAGACGCCCATGATCACGAGCGAGGGCTTCGACCACGCCGGGTCGTTGAACCACAGCGGTCCGTCGATCCCGAACACGCGCAGGATCTGGTTGACGGGGCCGGTGCCGGGGTTGAAGAGGAACACGAACGCCACGACGCTCGCGACCGGCGGCACCAGGGCGGGCAGGTAGAACAGCGTCCGCCAGAACCCGGTCGCCGTCTTCGCTCGGCTGAGCAGCCCCGCCACGAGCAGCCCGCAGATGATGCGGACCGGCACGAGGACGACCACGAACCACAGGGTGTTGACGACCGCGGGGCCGATCTGCGGGTCCTGCGTGAACAGGAACCGGTAGTTCAGCAGGCCGACGAACTCGGGTTCCTGCAGCTGGTTGTACCGGGTGAACGAGTAGAAGATCGACGCGACGAGCGGGTACGCGAAGAAGATCACGAGGCCCGCCAGGGCCGGTGCGAGCATCGTCAGGGCGACGAGCCGACGTCGGGACTCGGCGGAACGGCGCCGACGTGGCGGGCGCGCGGAGCCCGCCGCGGGGGTGGGAGCCGACCCGTCTGGGCCGGTGGGCCGGGAGGCGCGGGTGGGCCGCGCCTCCTGGCTGCCGGTTTCCGGGGTGGTGACGTCCGTCATGGTCACGGACCAGCCAGCTGGTTGGCGTTGTCGATGTCCGAATCGAGCTTCTTGAGCTTCGCGTCGAGGTCGCCGCCGTTCTGCTGGTACGCCTGCCAGAACTTCGTGAAGGTGCCGATGTACGCGGCCCCGTCGGCGGTGCCGGGCGACGTCATCGTGTCCTTGTTGCCGGCCACGTCGACGAAGGTCTTGTAGTTCTCGTCGACCTCGAGCTTCGGCGACTCGAGTGCGGAGGTGATCGTCGGGATGTTCTTCAGCCCGTTGCCCATCGTGACCTGCGCGTCGGTGTTCGTCGACAGGTACTTCAGCAGCGCCCAGGCGAGCTCGGGGTGCTTCGAGCCCTTGGCGATGCCCGCCACGTTGCCCGCGATGTAGGTCGATCCGTAGTTGCCGAGGCCCTCCATCACCGGGGTCGGCGCGGTGCCGTAGTCGAGATCGGGCTTCTGGTCCTTGATGAACGCGGTGCGGTACTCGCCGTCGATCTGCATCGCGACCTGGCCGGTCTGGAACGCGTTGTCAGCGGCGAACTCCTGGCCGAGCCCCGAGGTGAAGGCCTTGAGCTTGTCGTACCCGATCTGGTCGACGAAGTCCTTCTGCCAGGTGATGAGCTTCTTCCACGCGTCGGACGTGCCGATCACGCTGTTGCCCTTCTCGTCCAACCACGACCCGTCGACCATCGGGGCCCAGTGCTCGGGGGAGTTCTCGTAGAAGTCGATGAGCGGGTTGAAGCCGAGCTGCTTGATCGAGCCGTCGGCGTTGTAGGTGGTGAGCTTGAGGGCGTCGGCCTTGAGCTCGTCGAGCGTCTTCGGCGGGGTCTGGATCCCGGCCTTCGCCAGCAGCGGCTTGTTGTACATGAGCGCGCTCACGTCGGCGAGGGCCGGCAACGTGCACCGGGTGCCCTTGTACTGCGTGTACGACCGCACGGCCTTCGGGATGTCCGACAGGTCGACCTTGTCGCGCTCGATGTAGGGCGACAGGTCGCGGAAGGCGCCCGAGGAGCAGAAGCTGCCCACGATGGCGGTCGAGTACGACAGGCCCACGTCGATGTTCTGGCCGGACGAGATCGCCTTCTGCAGCTTCTCGTCGTCCTGGCCGGCGTGGATGTCGACCGTGACGCCGGGGTTCTCCTTCTCGAAGCCCTTCACGGCATCGGCGACGACGCCGGCTTCGCGCCCGGTGAAGAAGTGCCACAGGGACACGGTGCCCTTGAGTTCCTTGGGCGCGCTCTTCTCGATCGAGTCGGCGCTGCTGCCGGAGCTGCAGCCGGCGACGACGAGGGCGCCGGCTGCCGCGATCGCGGTGGCTGTGAGGATGCGCCGGAGTTTCGGGCTGGGGAGGGACATGCGGGACTCGCTCTCTGATCTCGCTCCGACGCGCTGCGGGTGCCGACGTCGAACGCTGGACGGATCCGAGCGTGCGACACCGTTTCCGGGCGCGCCGAAGAGCCCTGGGTCAGGGCCGGGTGATGGTGCCTCGAGTGGTGCGGGTGGGGTGGTGCTGGTCAGGGGCGCTCGGCCGGGTCCGGCGCGGGCACATCGTCACTGATGCGCTCGAGACGGTCTGCGAGCGCGGTGCGGACGACGTCGATGAGGACGTGCCGCGCACCGTGCAGGACGGGGGTGTCGGGGACGCCGGGTGCCACGACGGCGGTGGACCAGCGTGTGCGGGTCCGGAGCCAGGCGGTCACGGCGGCGGCCAGGGCGGGTCCGCCCGCGATCCCGGTCGGGCCGTGCAGCACGACCGTCTCGGGATCGGCGACGGCGAGGGCGGGGAGCACGTTGTGCCCGACGCGCTCGCCGAGGGCGGTGGTGAACGGGTGCTGCTCGGGGAGCCCGGGCAGCTGCGGGAGCACCTGGCGCCAGTCGGCGGGTGTGCCGTCCGGCGCGGTGATCCCGTGTTCGGCGGCGAGGGCGATGATCGCGGACTCGGAGATGAGGTCCGCGACGATCGTGGCCGTCGGGTCGATGGCACGTGCGTCTGCGGGTACGCCGAGGTAGCCGATCTCGCCGGCGGCGCCGGACGCGCCGGTGTGCAGGTGGCCGCCGAGGTCGAGCGCCATGCCGAGGCCCTCGGCCATCCAGAACAGGGCGAACGACCCGGGGGTCCGTCCGGCGCCCATGTTCCGTTCGGCGATGGCCGCGAGGTTGGCGTCGTTCTCGATGACGACCCGGACCCCGAGCGCTGCGGAGAGCGTCGCGGAGACCCGATCGCGGGGCCAGCCGGGCAGGCCGTCGGTGAAGATGAGGGTGTCGGTCGCGTGGTCGACGCTCGCCTGCACGCCGACCGCGACGGCGGTGACGAGGTCCGGGTCGACGTCCGCAGCGGCCGCCGCGCGCGAGATCGCTGCTGCGACGATGTCGGCACCCGGCGCGCGCATCTCGTCCGGGGACATGGTGTGGGTCGCGACCGGGAAGGTCCGACCGGCGGCGTCGACCACGGTGCTCCGGACGTCGACCAGCTGGACGTCGACCGCCACCCCGAGGTCGCGCTCGGTGATCGCTTCGTACACGACGGCGCTCGGGCCGCGGCGACCGGTCTGCGAGGCGGTACCGGCTTCGCGGATGAGCGCCGCCGCCTCGAGCCGCCGGATGATCTCGGCTGCGGTCGGCTTGCTGAGCCCGGTCCGCTGCGCGATCTCGTTGCGGGTGAGCGGACCGTCGTCGAGCAGGAGCTCGAGCGCGGCCCGGTCGTTGAGGACGCGCAGGAGCCCGGGCTGGCCGGGGGTGCGTCCTCGTGTGGTCATGTCGAGGACTGTAACGGACAACCTTCTTTACTGAAAGGTTTGTTTACCGATTCGAAACACGCGTTCCGCTCCGCGAAACGTGCGGGGTGGGGCGGAGCCGCGACAGGGGGTCGTCGCGACCGCGCTCGGTTCAGGAGGCGCGGTGCGGGCCGGCACCGCGCCTCCTGGGCCGTGGGTGGTGGCGTGTGTCCTGCCAGAGCGACACTGTGCTGGATCGCCGCGTGGGTCCGCACCCGAAAGCGGCAGTGCACAGGCATCGGTCGGCGGCAGACTGTCGCTTTCGCGAAGCAGGCAGAGCCGGGACGCGCCGGGCGCGCCCTACGGGCGCAGCAGCACCTTGATGGCGCGACGCTCGTCCATCGCCCGGTACGCCTCCGCCGCCTCGTCGAGCGGGAGCTCGAGGTCGAAGACGCGACCGGGCTCGATCGCCCCGGAGAGCACGTCCGGCAGGAGCTCGGGGATGTACTTCCGCGCCGGGGCCATGCCGCCCGCGATCGCGATGTTCGTGTCGAAGAGGTACCGCGTGCCGATCGTCGGCACCCCGTGCGGGACACCGACGAAGCCGAGGTTCCCTCCGGGGCGGACCGAGTGCAGCGCCTGGTCCATGCTCTCCTCGGTGCCGACGGCCTCGACCGCGCAGTCGGCCAGGTCGCCGCCGAGCAGCTCGCGGATCGCCGCGACACCCTCCTCGCCACGCGCCTCGACGACGTCCGTCGCGCCGAACTCGCGCGCGAGCGCCTGCCGGTCGGCGTGCCGGCTCATCGCGATGATCCGCTCGGCGCCGAGCCGCTTCGAGGCGAGGACGGCGGACAGCCCCACCGCGCCGTCGCCCACCACGACGACCGTCTTGCCCGGGCCGACGGCCGCGGACACCGCGGCGTGGTGGCCGGTGGAGAAGACGTCCGACAGGGTGAGGAGCGAGGGCACCAGCGCCGGGTCGACCGGCCCCGGGACCGCGACGAGCGTCGCGGCGGCGTCCGGGATGCGGACGTACTCGGCCTGCGCGCCGCCGACCGGGTCGCCGTACGCGTCCCTGCCGCCGAAGCCGGACAGGTGGTCGCAGCCGGTCGTCATGCCGTGGCGGCAGGCCTGGCACGTGCCGTCGTTCATGGTGAAGGGGGAGATGACGAAGTCGCCGACGTGCAGGTCCGCGACGTCGTCGCCCACCGCGACGACCTCGCCGACGAGTTCGTGACCGATCGGGCGCGGCTGCTTCGTCGGCGTGACGCCGCGGTACGGCCAGAGGTCCGACCCGCACACGCAGGCTGCGACGACCTTGACCACGACGTCCTTCGGCGTGATGAGGTCGGGCTGGTCGCGGTCCTCGACACGGATGTCGTTCGGGGCGTGGATGATCGCAGCGCGCAAGGGGGGAGCCTTCCGTCGAGATGGTGGGGTGTGCGGCCGGTCGACGTCGTCCGGGCCGGGGTCGACAGTACCCTCGTGCGGGTGGACGACGACCGGTACGGCAGTGACGTGCTCTCGGGCGACTGGCGCTCGCGCGGGGTGCAGAAGGTGCGGCAGGTGCCGCTGGAGCGGGACATGGTCCTCGAGGACCCGACGACCGGCTGGGCCGGCGCCGTGGTGCGGCTCGAGGCCGGCAACGTGGAGCTCGAGGACTGGAAGGGGCGCACCCGGTCGTTCCCCTTCAGTGGGCAGTTCCTGCTCGAGGGGGAGCTCGTCACCCTGGGCCGCCCGCAGGCGCCGGTGGGGCGTCGGGGGTCGGCGGGTGGTGCGGGTGCCGGTCCGGCGGGTGGTGCCGGTGCGGGTGCCGGTCCGGCGGGTGGTGCCGGTGCGGGTGCCGGTCCGGCGGGTGGTGCCGGTGCGGGTGCCGGTCCGGCGGGTGGTGC
>NZ_JAUZED010000013.1 GCF_030705415.1 Curtobacterium sp. A7_M15
CCCCGCGACCGATCGGTCGCGGGGGCTTCGTCGTCCGGTTCCGTCAGCCGCCGAGTGCGTCGAGCCAGATCTTGCGCGCGTCGAGCGCCTCTTGCGCGTCCTTGATCTTGCGCGCGTCGCCCGAGGCCCGGGCATCGGCGAGCTCCGCCTCGAGCTTGCCGATCGCGTCCTCGAGCTGGCTCGCGAGCCCGGTCTGGCGAGCCTTGCGCTCCGGGTCGGACGCCTTCCAGTGCTCGTCCTCGAGGCTGCGCACGTGGTCCTCGACGGCGCGCAGACGGTCTTCGATGCGCCGGACGTCGCCGCGGGGGACCTTGCCGATCTCGTCCCACCGGCGCTGGATGCCCGTCAGGGTCTTGCGCGCGGCGGCCCGGTCGGTGACCTGCAGCAGTGGCTCGGCCTCGGTCAGCAGGGCCTGCTTCGCCTCGAGGTTGGCCGAGTACTCGACGTTCTCGGCAGCGGCCTCGGCGTGGCGCTGTTCGAACAGCACGTCACCGGCGGCCTTGAACCGTGCCCAGAGCGCGTCGTCGTGGCGCTTGCCCGCTCGGCCCGCGGCCTTCCAGTCGTCGAGCAGTTCGCGGTACGCCGGGATCGCGTCGGACCCGCGGGGTGCGAGCGCCTCGGCCCGCTCTACGAGTTCCTGCTTGCGGTTGCGGGCGTCGCGGTGCTGGGCGTCGAGCTCGGAGTAGAACGCCCGACGGTGCTGGTCGACGGTCGAGCGGGCCGCGCGGAAACGCTTCCAGAGCTCGTTCGCCTCGTTCTTGGGGATGCGCGGGCCGTCGTGCTGGTGCTGCTGCCACCGGGCGAAGACGTCGTCGAGCTGCGCGGTGATCTGCTTCCACTGCGCTCGTGCCGGGTCGACCGCCGCGAGTGCCTCGGCTTCCTCGACCAGGGCGGTCCGGTGTGCCAGGGCGTCCGCGAGGGCCTGCTGGGCCTGCTCCGCCTGTTCCTTCGTCAGGGAGCCGAGCTGCTCGGTCAGGGCGCCGACGCGGGTCTCGAGCGACTTGAGGTCGCCGACGACCCGGGCTTCGGCCACGAGGGTCTGCAGGTGCTCGACCGTGCGGGCGACGTCGTTCGCCGAGGCACCACGCTGCACGCGCTGCTCGGCGATCTTCACCTGTCCCTCGAGATCGGCGTACTTCCGCGCGAAGTAGGCGAGGGCTTCTTCGGGGCTCGCGTCCGGGTACTCACCGACGGCTTTCTCGGTGTCCTCGTACCGGACGTACACCGTCCCGTTCTCGTCGACCCGGCCCCAGGTCGTTGCTTCGTCAGGTCCCACAGGTCTCGCCTCGATCGTGGTCGTGCATCACCGACGTCGCCGTCGGCACGGTCAGGTCGTCAGCCTATTGCACGGAGCGCATCTGCGACCCGCCGGGTCGGCGCGCCTGTGGACTACTTCTCCTGCTCGATCGTCGCGCCGGTGATCGTGGTCGCCACCTTCGGCTCGCCCGTGCCGTCGTCACCGGGGGAGGAGATGCCCTTCGAGGTGATCTTCGACTCGAGGTCGTCGAGGCCGCTGGTGACCTTGCCGACGACGGTGTACCCGCCGGTCGAGCCGTCGAGCGTGGTGTCGCCGTAGACGATGAAGAACTGCGTGGTCTGCGAGTACGCCGACGAGCCGCGGGCGATCGCGATGGTGCCCTCGGCGTACTCCCCGTCGCTCGGGACGTTCTCGAGCGGGCCGTACTGGAACCCGGCGTCGCCCGTGCCGTCACCGTTCGCCGAGCCGCACTGCAGGAACTTGAACCCGGTGCTGTCGGCGAGCCGGTGGCAGGTCGTGCCGTTGTAGAACTGCTCCTGGATGAGCTTGATCTCCACGCTCGCGGCCTGTGGCGCCTTCTTCCCGTCGAGCTCGATGCCGAGCGTGACGTCCTTGTTGAGGGTCAGCGTCCCCTTCCAGGTCGCGTCCTTCGCGATGGACTTGCTCGGGACGTCACCCGTGTTGGACGCGCTGGCACTCGCGGACGGGGTCGGCGTCGCGGTCGCGGAGGAGCTCGCGCTCGCATCGGCATCGCTGCCCTGCGAACCGGCGAAGGCGAGCTGGGAACCGGTCGCGAGCGCGGCGACGAGGACGAGGACACCCGCGCCGACGACGTTGTCCCGGATCCGCCGCCGCCGCTGCCGTTCGTGCAGGCCCTGCCGTGCCGTGTAGAGGCGGAGACGCTCGCGCGCCTCCCGGTTGTCACGCGCCTGGTTCTTCGGTGCCACGGTGCTGGTCGTACCTCTCGTCGAGTGTGCGACGAGCGTACTGTAAGCCGCCCTGTCCGGGGCCTGGAGGCGCGCCCCTGTCAGTGGGTCGGCCTACGATTGGTCACATGGCAGCGGACCGTTCGGGCATGCGTGCGCCCACCACCGGCGGTCGCACAGGACTGGCGCAGGGCTCCGTCCCGCTCGCGGTGCGGATGCGGCCGACGAGCCTCGACGAGGTCGCCGGCCAGCAGCACCTGCTCGGCCGTGGCAGCCCCCTCGTGCAGCTCGCGACGGGTACGCGCGAGAACCCGGGTGGTGTCTCGGTGATCCTGTGGGGACCACCCGGCACCGGCAAGACGACCCTGGCGCAGGCGATCGCGCGGCAGTCCGGTCGCGAGTTCGTCGAGCTCTCGGCCGTCACCGCCGGCGTGAAGGACGTGCGCGAGGTCATGGAGAAGGCGCTCACGCACCGCGACCTCTACGGTTCGACCACGGTCCTGTTCCTCGACGAGATCCACCGCTTCAGCAAGGCGCAGCAGGACGCCCTGCTGCCCGGGGTCGAGAACGGTTGGGTCATCCTCATCGCGGCGACGACCGAGAACCCGTCCTTCTCGGTGATCTCCCCGCTGCTGTCCCGATCCCTGCTGCTCACGCTCAAGCCCCTCACCGACGAGGACCTCGGCATGCTCGTCGACCGCGCGGTCGAGGATCCTCGTGGCCTCGGCGGATCGGTCGTACTCGGGGACGAAGCCCGCAGCGCCATCGTGCGGCTCTCCTCCGGTGACGCCCGTCGGGCACTGACCGCACTCGAGGCCGCGGCGTCCTCGGCCGTCGCCGCCCACGACGACGACGCCGACGGCACCCTCGACGGTGTCGACACCGTCCCGGTCGTCGACGCCGACACCGTCGCGGCAGCAGTCGACCGGGCACTGCTCCGCTACGACCGTCAGGGCGACGAGCACTACGACGTCATCAGCGCGTTCATCAAGTCGGTCCGGGGGAGCGACGTCGACGCCGCACTGCACTACCTGGCGCGCATGATCGAGGCGGGGGAAGACCCGCGGTTCATCGCCCGGCGCATCATCATCTCGGCGTCCGAGGACATCGGCATGGCCGACCCGCAGGCCCTGCCCATCGCCGTCGCCGCGGCGCAGGCCGTCCAGCTCATCGGCATGCCCGAGGGCCGGATCCCCCTGGCCGAGGCAGTGGTCTACCTCGCGACCGCGCCGAAGTCGAACGCCGCCTACAACGGGGTGAATGCCGCGATCGCCGACGTCAAGGCCGGGCGGCTCGGCGTCGTGCCGATGCACCTCCGCGACGCCCACTACCCCGGGGCGAAGCGGCTCGGCCACGGCAAGGGCTACGTGTACTCCCACGATGCCGAGCACGGTGTCGCCGAGCAGCAGTACCTGCCCGATGCGCTCGAGGGCACCGAGTACTACACCCCCACGGCGAACGGCTACGAGCGCGAGGTCGGGCCGCGACTCGAGCGACTCCGGAAGATCACCCGCGGCGAGTAGTGGCCGCACCGAGTTCCTGCTACCATTGCCGGGCCTACGTCCTGGTCCTCGAGCACGGCTGCGTCGAGGACAGAGTGCCACTCCGGTGGTACGGGGGCAGAGGTTCGGACTGTAGCCGTCCGATCCCACAGGCTCATCCCTCTGGATCCCGTCATCGGGACGAGTGGCACTCGCGTGCCCGGTCTCCGGTGAGTCATTCAGTTCAGACAGAGAAAAGGACCCTGTGTCTACCAAGTCACGTACCCGCAGCAAGACCCGCCTCTCGCGCGCGCTCGGCATCCCGCTGACGCCGAAGGCGGCCCGTTACCTCGAGAAGCGCCCCTACGGCCCCGGTGAGCACGGCCGCACCCGCCGTCGTGCGGACAGCGACTACGCCGTCCGTCTCCGTGAGAAGCAGCGTCTGCGCGCCCAGTACGGCATCCGCGAGAAGCAGCTCCGCATCGTCTTCGAAGAGGCCCGCAAGACGAAGGGCCTGACCGGTGAGAACCTGGTCGAGCTCCTCGAGCAGCGCCTCGACGCCCTCGTGCTCCGTGCCGGCTTCGCCCGCACCACCGCGCAGGCCCGTCAGCTGATCGTGCACCGTCACATCCTCGTCGACGGCAAGCTCGTCGACCGTCCGTCCTTCCGCGTGAAGGAGGGGCAGCTCATCCACGTGAAGCAGCGCTCCGAGTCCCTCGAGCCGTTCCAGGTCGCCGCCGCCGGTGGGCACCAGGAAGTCCTGCCGAAGGTCCCGGGCTACCTCGAGGTCGAGATCGACAAGCTCCAGGCCCGCCTGGTCCGTCGTCCGAAGCGCGCCGAGGTCCCCGTGACCTGTGAAGTGCAGCTCGTCGTCGAGTACTACGCAGCTCGCTGATCCACTGATCACACCCGAACGGCGGGTCGTCCTTGCACAGGACGGCCCGCCGTTCGGCGTCGGTGCCCGGTGTCGTCGCTAAGATCGTCTGGGCACGCACCGCTCGCGTGCACGAGAGGGAGAGGCACCGTGAAGCAGCTGTTCTTCGTCGCCGTCGGCGTCGTCATCGGGTTCGCCGTCGCGCACAAGGTCGCGAACACCCCCGGTGGCGCGCGGTTCTTCGCCGACGTGAACGCTCGCGCCGAAGCCTTCCGTGGTGCCGTCGCCGAGGGCTACCGCTCTCGCGAAGCCGAGCTCCGCACCGACGTCTGACCGACGTCCGACCGACGACCCTCCCACGCACACGACCTGAAACCAGGAAGCACCATGCAGACCGCAGAGATCCGCCGCCGTTGGCTCCAGTTCTTCGGTGACCGCGGGCACACCGTCGTCCCGTCCGCCTCGCTCGTCTCGGACGACCCCTCGCTGCTGTTCACGGTCGCCGGCATGGTGCCGTTCATCCCGTACCTGACCGGGCTCGTCCCCGCGCCGTACCCCCGCGCCACGAGCGTCCAGAAGTGCATCCGGACGAACGACATCGAAGAGGTCGGCAAGACCCCACGCCACGGCACGTTCTTCCAGATGAACGGCAACTTCTCGTTCGGGGACTACTTCAAGGAGCAGGCGATCGAGTACGCCTGGCAGTTCCTGACGACGCCCGAGACGGACGGTGGGCTCGGTTTCTCGCCCGACGACCTCTGGGTCACCGTGTACGAGGACGACGACGAGGCGATCGCGTTCTGGAAGCAGCACTCGTCGCTGCCCGACGACCGCATCCAGCGGCTCGGCAAGGACACCAACTACTGGTCGACCGGGCAGCCGGGTCCGGCGGGCCCCTGTTCGGAGATCTTCTTCGACCGCGGTCCCGAGTACGGGATCGACGGCGGCCCGGCGACCGACGACGACCGGTACGTCGAGATCTGGAACCTCGTGTTCATGCAGTACCAGATCGCCGACGTCCGCTCGAAGTACGACTTCGAGATCACGGGCGAGCTGCCGAACAAGAACATCGACACCGGGATGGGCCTCGAACGCGTCGCCTTCATCAAGCAGGGCGTCGACAACATGTACGAGATCGACCAGGTCCGCCCGGTCCTCGACGAAGCGGCGGCGATCTCCGGTCGTCGCTACGGTGCCGTGCACGAGGACGACGTCCGCATGCGCGTCATCGCGGACCACGTCCGGTCGGCGCTGATGCTCATCGCCGACGGCGTCTCCCCGTCGAACGAGGGCCGCGGCTACATCCTGCGCCGTCTGCTGCGCCGCACCGTGCGCGCGATGCGACTGCTCGGCGTCGAGGGTGCGACCTTCCCCCGGCTCTTCCCTGCGTCCCGCGACGCCATGCGCGACGCCTACCCCGAGGTCGGCACCGACTACGACCGCATCGCGCGCATCGCCTACGCGGAAGAGGAGACCTTCCTCCGCACGCTCGCGCAGGGCACGACGATCCTCGACGTCGCGGTCGAGCGCGCGAAGCAGGACGGCGCACCCGCGATCGGTGGGGACACGGCGTTCCTCCTGCACGACACCTTCGGCTTCCCCATCGACCTGACGATGGAGATGGCGGAAGAGGCAGGTGTCCAGGTCGATCGGTCCGCGTTCGAGACCCTGATGTCCGAGCAGCGGGCCCGGGCGAAGGCGGACGCCAAGAGCAAGAAGACCGCGCTCGCCGACCTCAGCGTCTACAGCGCGTTCCGGGCGAAGGGCGAGACCGTCTTCCTCGGCTACGACGCGCTCGAGGCCGAGACGTCCGTCCTCGGCATCATCGTGGGTGGGGTCAGCGTCGACCGCGCCGTCGTGGGGGACATCGCCGAGGTCATCCTCGGCGAGACCTCCCTCTACGCCGAGTCCGGCGGTCAGGACGCCGACCAGGGCTCGATCGTCGGCAACGGCTTCGACCTCGAGGTGCTCGACGTCCAGCGCCCGGTCGCGGGACTGTGGAGCCACACCGTCCAGGTGCGCTCGGGCGAGGTCGGTGTCGGCGCACCGGCGACGACCGTCGTCGACGCCGAGTACCGCCGTGGCGCGACGCAGGCGCACTCCGCGACGCACCTCGTCAACGCCGCACTGCGCGACATCCTCGGTCCCGAGGCACTGCAGGCCGGGTCGTACAACAAGTCCGGCTACATGCGCCTCGACTTCTCGTGGTCGCAGCCCGTCTCGCTCGAGACCCGCTCCGAGATCGAAGAGGTCGTGAACAACGCGATCCGCTCCGACCTCGAGGTCTCGACGCGCGTGCTGCCGCTCGACGAGGCCAAGTCCCTCGGCGCGCAGGCACTGTTCGGTGAGAAGTACGGGTCCGAGGTCCGCATGGTGGACATCGGCGGCCCCTGGTCCCGCGAGCTCTGCGGTGGCACGCACGTGGCGTCCAGTGCCCAGGTCGGGCTCGTGAACCTGGTGGGGGAGTCGAGCGTCGGATCGACCAACCGTCGCGTCGAGGCGCTCGTCGGCCTCGAGGGCTTCCGCGACCTCGCCGTCGAGCGCACCATCGTGTCGCAGCTGTCGAGCGCGCTCAAGGCTCCGCGCGAAGACCTGCCGTCCCGCGTGCAGTCCCTGATGGAGGACCTGCGGACGGCACAGAAGCGCGTCGCCGAGTTCGAGTCCGCCAACCTGCAGCAGCGCGTCCCGGCGATCGCCCGCCAGGCGACGACGGTGGGCGCGACCACCGTCGTGGCGGAGTCCGTCCAGGGTCTGCAGTCCGGGGACGACCTCCGGGCGCTCGCGACCGGTGTCCGGAGCCAGCTCGGCGACGGCGCGGCCGTGGTGGTCCTCGGTGCGGTCATCAACGACAAGCCGGTGGTCATCGTCGCGACGAACGACGCCGCCCGCGCCGCGGGGGTGCAGGCAGGCCCGCTCGCGAAGGAGGCCGCCGGTGTCCTCGGCGGTGGCGGCGGCGGCAAGCCGGACCTCGCGCAGGGCGGTGGCACCGACGCATCGGCGCTCCCGGCGGCCCTCCGTGCGGTCACCGACCGGCTCGCGGCCTGACCGTGGCGATCCGTTCCGGGCGCCGGCTCGGCGTCGACGTCGGCCGGGCCCGGATCGGGGTCGCGGTGTGCGACCGCGACGGGCTCCTCGCGACGCCCGTCGAGACCGTCGCCCGTGACGACACCACGGACGTCCGGCGGATCGTCGAGATCGCGGACGAGTACGACGTGCTCGAGATCGTCGTCGGGCTCCCACTGTCGATGTCGGGCGGGGACACCCCGTCCACGGCGGACGCCCGGGAGTTCGCCGGCCGTCTGGCGGAGCACCGTCCGGTGCGGCTCGTCGACGAACGACTCTCGACCGTGACGGCCCAGCGCGGGCTGCACCAGGCCGGCAAGAACACGAAGAAGTCCCGCGCCGTGATCGACCAAGCGGCCGCTGTTATCATTCTGCAACACGCGCTCGACCACGAGCGTGCGGCCAGTGCCCCTCCCGGGGCCACGCTCCCCTGACAGCGGGCACCCCAGCAGTGCCCGCCTGCACGCGGCTGCCACACCGTCGCCCAGCACAGTAGCCCAGGCGGAGTTCCCGACCGAGAGACCCGAGGACCGTTGGCAGACGACCTGGACTGGAACGCGATCATCGCGCCCGGCAACGACGCCGAGCGGCGGAAGACGACTTCCGACCGTGCGGAGAACCCCGACGCACGCGGTGACGCGGGCGAGACCTCCGGCGCTCCGGTCGGTACCGGTCGACCGATGTCCCGGCGCGAAGCGCGTGCGGCCGAGACCGCGCGGGCACGCGCCGATGCCGAGGTGACGGGCACGGACGACCGTCCCGCGACAGCACCGGTCGCGTCGTCGCCCGACGAGCTGCACCCGGACGTGCACGCGCTCCTGACCGGCGAACTCCGCGTCGACGACGACGCGCGCGCCGCGGGTGCGGGCGCAGGCGGTCCTGCCCAGCCCGGCCACGGCCCAGGAGGCGCGGGAGACGGTGGACGCGGCGGTCGCGGCGGACGTGGGGGTGCCTCCCGGGCGCCACGCGGTCCGCGTGAGCCGCGTCCGAAGCGACGTCGTGGCCCGCTCATCGCGGGCATCGTGATCGTCGCGGTGGTCCTCGCGGTCGGGGTCTCCGCGTACTCGTTCGCGGCCCCGAAGGTGCAGCAGGTCCTGGCCGCGATCAGCGGCGCCCAGGAGCCCGACGACTACTCGGGCAACGGCACCAGCACGGTGACGATCACCATCAAGCAGGGCGACATCGGTGAGAACGTCGCCGCGACCCTGCAGCGCAGTGGTGTCGTGAAGGACTCGAAGGTCTTCTACAAGCTCCTACTCGCCTCGCCGGACGTCCAGTTCCAGCCGGGGTCGTACTCGCTCAAGAAGAAGATGAGCTCCAAGGCGGCCCTCGCGGCGCTGCAGGACAAGGACAACCGCGTCCAGGCCTCCATCGTGATCCCCGAGGGCACGGCGCTCAAGGACATCGAGGCCGGCATGGTCTCGAAGGCCGGTCTGTCCGCCGCCGAGGTCTCCGCGGCTGCGAAGGACCTGTCCGCCTACGACCTGCCGTCGAACGTGACCACGCTCGAGGGCTGGCTGTTCCCGGCGACCTACCCGATCAACCCGGGGTGGAGCGCGACGCAGTACTTCAAGTCGATGGTCGACACGATGAAGGAGCACCTCTCGGCGGCGGGCGTCGCCGAGGCCGACCAGGAGCACGTCATCGTCTTCGCCTCGCTCGTGCAGAAGGAAGCCGGCCTCGCCGCCGACTACCCGAAGGTCGCGCGGGTGTTCCAGAACCGGCTCGACATCGACATGCCGCTGCAGTCCGACGCGACGGTCGCCTACGGCACGGGCAACACCCACCGGGTGACGACCACCGACGCCGAACGGAAGGACGCGTCGAACAAGTACAACACCTACGTGCACGACGGTCTGCCGCCGGCACCGATCTCGAACCCCGGTGACGTCGCGATCAAGGCGGTCACGAACATGGCGCAGGGGAAGTGGCTGTACTTCGTGACGGTGAACCTCGAGACCGGCGAGACGGTGTTCTCCGACACCTACGCGCAGCACCTCGTCGCCGTGGACCAGTTCCAGGCGTGGCTCCGGGCACACCCCGACTACCAGTAGTCCGGCGGCGTCGCACGGCACCCAGGCTGTGGGAAGATGGACACCATGCTTCGTTGGTTGACTGCTGGTGAGTCCCACGGACCCGAACTGATCGCGATGCTCGAGGGCCTGCCCGCGGGTGTCCCGGTGTCGTTCGAGTCCATCCGTACCGATCTCGCGCGACGCAAGCTCGGCTACGGCCGCGGTTCCCGCATGAAGTTCGAGCAGGACGAGCTCCACGTCTCGGGTGGCGTCCGGCACGGCTACTCGCTCGGCAGCCCGATCGCGATCCGCATCGGCAACACCGAGTGGCCGAAGTGGGTCGAGGTCATGAACCCCGAGCCCGTCGAGCAGACCGACCTCTCGCGTGGTCGGAGCGCACCGCTCACGCGTCCGCGCCCGGGCCACGCCGACCTCGTCGGCATGCAGAAGTACGGCTTCGACGAGGCCCGTCCGATCCTCGAGCGCGCGAGCGCCCGCGAGACCGCGGCCCGTGTCGCACTCGGTGCCGTCGCGAAGTCCTTCCTGGCTGAGCTCGGCATCCGCTCGGTCGCGCACACGCTGCAGGTCGGGACCGTCCGCGTCCCGGACGGCACCGCGCTGCCGCTGCCGGACGACGTCGACCGCCTCGACGAGGACCAGCTGCGGTGCTTCGACGCCGAGACCTCCGCCCGCATGGTGACGGAGGTCGAAGCCGCGAAGAAGGACGGCGACACCCTCGGCGGCGTGGTGGAGGTGCTGTTCTACGGCGTCCCGCCCGGGCTCGGATCGCACGTGCAGTGGGACCGCCGGCTCGACGCCCGCCTCGCCGCGGCGATCATGGGCATCCAGGCGATCAAGGGCGTCGAGGTCGGCGACGGCTTCGCGACCGCTGCCCGCCGCGGGTCCGAGGCGCACGACGAGCTCTTCCGCGAGGACGGCGAGATCTACCGCACCTCCGACCGCGCCGGTGGCACCGAGGGCGGCATGTCCACGGGGACGGTCCTGCGCGTCCGTGCCGGCATGAAGCCGATCGCGACGGTCCCGCACGCACTGCACACCATCGACGTCACCACGGGTGAAGACGCCTCGGCGCACCACCAGCGCTCCGACGTGTGCGCCGTCCCGGCCGCCGGCGTCGTGGCCGAGGCCATGGTCGCGCTCGTCCTCGCCGACGCGGTGCTCGAGAAGTTCGGGGGCGACAACGTCGTCGAGACGAAGCGGAACCTCGACGCCTACCTCGCGTCGATCCCGGAGACGCTGCGCACCCGCCGCACCGAGGCCGCCGAGCACTCCACGGCCTGGTGACCCACGCACCCGGGCCGGCGGCGTCACCGTCGGTCCGTCCCGCGGCACCCGTCGTCATCATCGGACCGATGGGCGCCGGCAAGTCGAGCGTCGGCAAGCGCGTCGCGAAGGCGCTGGGCATGCCGTTCACCGACACCGACCGGGTGATCGCCCGCGAACACGGTCCGATCCCCGGGATCTTCGCCGATCGCGGCGAGCCCGCGTTCCGTGAACTCGAGGCCACGGCGGTCCGGGCAGCGTTGTCGACCGGGGGCGTGATCGCCGTCGGTGGCGGCGCCGTCACCCACCCGGCCACGCGCGAGGCCATGGTCGGCGCGCGCATCGTCCTGCTGACCGTCTCGCCCGAGGCCGTCGCGGCCCGGATCGCGGGGAGCGACCGGCCGCTGCTGGCGAACGGCGGCCTCGACGCCTGGCAGACGATCGCGGACGAGCGGGCGGCGACCTACGCCGAGCTCGCACACGCGGTGTTCGACACCTCGCGCCGGCCGATGTCGCACGTCGTCGACGACGTCGTGGCATGGCTGCGCGACGGCGACCGGCAGGACAGCACCGACACACCGACCAGCGAAGGAACAGCGTGACCGACCCGACCCAGTCCGTCCTCCCCGAGGGCACCACCGAGATCCGCGTCGGCGGCGAGGACGGCTACGTCGTGGCCGTCGGGAACGGCCTGCTCGGCTCGGTGCCGGCGCTCCTCGGCCCCCGCGTGGCCAAGGTCCTCATCGTGCACGCCCCGACGCTCGGCGCCCGGGCGAACGCGCTGCGCGACCTGCTCGTCGACGCCGGTCTCGAGGCCCTCATCGCCGAGGTCCCGGACGCCGAGGGAGCGAAGCGCGTCGAGGTCGCCGCGTTCTGCTGGCAGATCATGGGGCAGTCCGACTTCACCCGCACGGACGCGGTGATCGGCCTCGGCGGGGGCGCGGTCACCGACCTCGCCGGGTTCGTCGCGGCGACCTGGCTGCGCGGGGTGCCGTACGTCGCGATCCCGACGAGCGTGCTCGGCATGGTGGACGCGAGCGTCGGCGGCAAGACCGGCATCAACACGAACGAGGGCAAGAACCTCGTCGGCGCCTTCTACCCGCCACGCGCGGTCGTCGCCGACATCGACCTCGTCGCCACGCTGCCCCGCAACGAGATCCTCACCGGCTTCGCCGAGATCGTGAAGGCCGGCTTCATCGCCGTCCCCGAGATCCTCGACGTCATCGAGGCCGACGTCGACCGTGTCACCGACCCGAGCACACCGGAGTTCCGCCGCGTCGTCGAACTGGCGATCGAGCTCAAGGCCCAGGTCGTCTCGGACGACTTCACCGAGCAGGGCCGCCGCGAGATCCTCAACTACGGGCACACCCTCGGGCACGCCATCGAGCACGCCGAGCGGTACCAGTGGCGGCACGGGGCAGCCGTCGCGGTCGGCATGGTGTTCGCAGCCGAGCTCGCGCGGCTCACCGGACACCTCGACGACGCCACAGTGGACCGTCACCGCGCGATCCTCGAGTCCCTCGAGTTGCCGACGACGTACGGCATCGGCCGCTGGGAGGGACTCCTCGCCACGATGCGTCGTGACAAGAAGGCCCGCGCCGGCATGCTCCGGTTCATCATCCTCGACGGTGTCGGCAAGCCGATCACGCTCGAGGGGCCCGAAGACCACCTGCTCTTCACCGCCTACCAAGAGGTCGGCGTCTAGCTCAGCGAAGGACGCGGCGGGTCCGGCGCCACCACCACTTCACCCGCATCGACACGGTGACGACGCCGGTCCGTTCCACTTCGTACCACTCGGCGAGGGTGGCGCCGTCCACCCAGGCATCGAGGATCGCGTCGTCCTCTTCGGTGCCGTCCATCTTGAACCGCGGTGCGTCGGGCAAGGGGCGAAGGAGTGGCATCAGTCGGCCTCCGGTTCTCGGTCACGGACGCGCTCGAACCGGTGTCGCCGAAGCGCCCGTCGAGCGAGGTTCCTGTCTGGCTTCGGCGCCCACCGTACGTTCATCAGCCGCTTGAGCACAGTTCTCGAAATGTCGTACTCCGACTGTGTCTCGGCGCGCCGGACGGCCCAGGTGAGCCGCCGCCATGCGTGGTCGCGATCCGTCGTCCGACTGTTCTGGAACGCGCCGAACCAGCTCACCACCGCGGCCACGATCGCCGCGGCAGCGGCGATGAGCGCCGTCACGAGTGCTGTCTCCATGTCCCGAGCCTGACGCAGTGGAGGCGCCCGGACGACGGGGCTCGGCTGAGCTGTGGACGGCGACCAGCGCCTCCAGGCTGTGGAGGAAGGGACCACGCAGGGCGGGGGAGCAGACTGGAGAGGTGCCCACCCCGCCACGCCTGAGCGACCTGTCCACTCCGGACGAGACCGACCCCGGGTCCCTCCGTGCCCGCGCCCGCCGGTTCACCGAGCTGCTCTCGATCGCGCGCCGGCACGGCCTCGTCCCGTTCCGTCGCCTGGACTTCTCGCACGACCCGACGACCTCGGAGCTTCGTCGCAGCCAGGCCGAACACCTCCGTCGTGCGCTCGAGGAGGCCGGCGGTGGGTTCGTGAAGATGGGGCAGCTCCTCTCCACGCGCGACGACCTGCTGCCCGAGGAGTGGACCGAGGGGCTCGCGCACCTGCAGCGGAACGTGTCCCCGGCGCCCGCCGATGAGGTCGCGGCGCTGCTCGAACGCGAACTCGGTGCTCCGGTCGACGAGGTCTTCGCCGCGTTCGACCCGGCCCCGGTGGCCGCGGCGTCGATCGCGCAGGTGCACCGCGCCCGACTCACCGACGGCACGAGCGTCGCCGTCAAGGTGCAGCGGCCGGGCATCGACCAGGCCGTGCGGCGCGACGTCGACATCGCGCTCCGCGTCGTGCGCTTCATGGCGCGCTGGTCGGTCGAGGCGCGCCAGGTCGGCGTGCAGGACGTGGCCCAGCAGTACGCCGACGACCTCGTGCGGCAGGTCGACTTCCGGTCGGAGCTCCGCAACCTCGAGGCACTGCGGGCCGCACAGCGGCGCAGTGCACGTCCGGACGAAGTGCGCTTCCCGGACCCGTACCCGGAGCTCTCCGGCCGACGCGTGCTCGTGATGGAGTTCCTCGAGGGGGACACCCTCAGTGCGGTCCGGGCCGAGCGGAGCGACCGCGACCTCGACCAGCCGATGCGGGCGATCCTGCGCGCGTTCCTCCGACAGGTGGTGTTCGACGGGATCTACCACGGCGACCTCCACCCCGGGAACGTCCTGCTGCTGCCCGACGGCCGGCCGGCGCTCATCGACTTCGGCTCGGTGGGCCGCCTCGACCCCGGACTCCGGGACATCGTGCAGGAGCTGCTGGCCGCGTACATCCAGGACGACACCTCGCGGATCGCCGACGCGGTGCTCCGGATGGCGCCGGTCCGCGACGTGCAGGACGAACCGGACTTCCGTCGGGACATCGCGCGCTTCGTCGCGGACGAGCTCGGGCCCGGGGCCCGGATCGGCGTCGAGACGGTGGACGACGCCGTGGCGGTGTTCGGACGGTACCGGTTGAAGGCGCCGCCGGACTTCGTCGCCGCGGCTCGCGCCCTCGCGATCTTCGAGGGGACGCTCCGCACGCTCGCGCCCTCGTTCGACCTGCTCGAGGAGTCGCGCGGGCTCGCCTCGGAGCAGATCCGCGACCAGCTGCGACCTGGCAAGCTCCGGGACGTCGCGGTCCGCGAGCTGTTCGGCGCGGTGACGGCCGCGCGTCGGCTGCCCCGACGGGTGGACCGGATCGGCGAGGCGATCGAGACCGGGAAGCTGTCGGTCAACATCCGGCTGTTCGCGGACCGGCGCGACCGTCGGACGCTGAACGGGCTGGTCCGGCGGGTGCTGCTCGTGCTGCTCGGCGCCGGAGCCGGTGTCCTGGCGATCGTGTACCTCGCGCTGCCCGCCCGCCCTACCGCCGTCATCTCCACCGGGGTGGCGGGGGCGCTGCTCGGGGGCGCGGCGGTGGTGCTGCTCGTCTGGGCAGCGGTCGACGCGATCCGCGCGCGACGACGAGAGTGAGCGCAGGCGCAGGCGCAGGCGCAGGCTCAGACGCAGTGCGCGGGCGCAGGTGCGGGCGCGGGCGCAGCGCGCGGGCGTCCCACGGCCCGTCCGCTACACTCGTCCGGGACCCAGCGCGGTCCGCAGACCTTCACAACACGATCGAACGGGACATCGAAGACTCATGGCCAGTACCACTGACATCAAGAACGGCGCCGTTCTCATCATCGACGGGCAGCTCTGGTCGGTCGTCGAGTTCCAGCACGTCAAGCCGGGCAAGGGCGGCGCGTTCGTCCGCACCAAGCTCAAGAACGTCGTGTCGGGCAAGGTCGTCGACCGCACCTTCAACGCGGGCGCGAAGATCGACACCGCGACCGTCGACCGTCGCGACTACCAGTTCCTCTACGAGGACGGCGACTCCTACGTGTTCATGGACACCGACACCTACGACCAGATCCCGGTCTCGGCGACGGTCGTGGGCGACGCGAAGAACTACCTGCTCGAGTCCGCCATGGTCACCATCGCGATGAACGAGGGCAACCCGCTCTACATCGAGCTCCCGACGTCGATCGTGACCGAGGTCGAGACCGAGCCCGGCCTGCAGGGCGACCGCTCGTCCGGTGGCACGAAGGACGCGACGATCATCGCGACCGGCCACCGCATCCAGGTCCCGCTGTACCTCGAGAGCGGCACCACGGTGAAGATCGACACGCGCGACGGCAGCTTCCTCGGCCGCGTCAACTCCTAGGCGACCGCCGTATGAGTGCTCGTTCGAAGGCCCGCAAGCGCGCCCTCGACATGCTGTACGTGGCCGAGGTGCGTGAGCTCCCGATCGCGGACGTCCTCGCGACCGAGACGGTGCGGCACCTCGACCAGCCGGAGCGTGCCTCCAGCTGGGACTACGCACGCCAGATCGTCACGGGCGTCGACGACGCGCGCGCCGAGATCGACGCCGTGATCGTCGAGCACGCCCAAGGGTGGTCGATCGCCCGGATGCCGGTGCTCGACCGCTGCATCCTGCGCATGGGCGTCTGGGAGCTCCGGTTCAACCCCGATGTCCCCGACGCGGTCGCCATCGCCGAGGCGGTCGAGCTCGCCCAGTCGCTCTCGACGGAGGAGTCCGCCGGGTTCGTCAACGGCGTGCTCGGCGCGGTCGCAGGCGGCCGGGCCCCCGGCGAGAAGACGAACGGCGTCACCGCTGGACCGTCCGGTCGGACGGTCGCAGAGGACCAGGAGTCCCGGTAGGGTTGACCACGTCAGCATCCTTTAATGCCGTCCGGTGAGGCGGGGAAGGAGGTCGGCGTGGGCACCAGAACGGTCCTGCAGCACCCCGACATCACGCGTGCTCTGACACGCATCGCGCACGAGATCCTCGAGGCCAACCACGGCGCCTCGGACCTCGTGCTCCTGGGCATCCCGACGCGGGGTGCCGTCCTGGCCGAGCGGCTCGACCGCATCCTGGCGGACATCGAACCCGAGTGGACGAGCGCACCGGCAGTGCCCGGCGCGGACGCAGCCCGCTCGCACCGCGTCGGCACGCTCGACGTCACGATGCACCGCGACGACCTCGGTCACGGCATCGGTCGCGCGCCGCACCGGACGACCATCCCGGCGGGCGGCATCGACGGCAAGGTCGTCGTCCTCGTCGACGACGTCCTGTACTCCGGCCGCACGGTCCGGGCGGCGCTCGACGCGCTCCAGGGCATCGGACGGCCGCGGGCGGTCCGGCTGGCCGTGCTGGTCGACCGGGGCCACCGCGAGCTGCCGATCCGTGCGGACCACGTCGGCAAGAACCTGCCGACGGCGTCCGACGAGCGCGTCACGCTCCGCCTCACCGAGACCGACGGCAGCGACGAGGTCGTCATCGAGCAGCCCGAGGCGCAGGCCGGGACGCAGACCGGGACGCAGCGCGACGGGGGTGCAGCGTGAAGCACCTGCTCTCCACCGCCGACCTCTCCCGCGCCGAGGCGATCCACATCCTCGACGTCGCCGAGGAGATGGCCGAGGTCAACACGCGCGAGGTCCGCAAGCTCCCCGCCCTGCGCGGCAAGACCGTCGTGAACCTCTTCTTCGAGGACTCGACGCGCACCCGGATCTCGTTCGAGGCGGCCGCGAAGCGCCTCTCCGCCGACGTCCTCAACTTCGCCGCGAAGGGCTCGAGCGTCTCCAAGGGCGAGTCCCTGAAGGACACCGTGCAGACGCTCGGCGCGATGGGCATCGACGGCATCGTCATGCGGCACGGCGCGTCCGGCGCGCCGCGGGTCCTCGCCGACGCCGACTGGATCGACGTCCCGGTGGTCAACGCCGGTGACGGCACGCACGAGCACCCCACGCAGGCGCTGCTCGACGCGTTCACGATGCGTCGACGCCTGCACGGCGCGGGCAGCCGCGGCCAGGGTCTCGACGGTGTCCGGGTGCTCATCGTCGGCGACGTCCTGCACAGCCGGGTCGCGCGGAGCAACGCCTGGCTCCTCCGGACGCTCGGCGCGACCGTCACGTTCGCCGCGCCGCCGACGCTGCTCCCCGTCGGGGACACGCCGTTCGGTGCCGCGGTGCACCACGACCTCGACGTCGCCCTCGCCGAGGACCCGGACGTCGTGATGACGCTCCGGATCCAGCAGGAGCGGATGAACGACGCGTTCTTCCCGAACCCGCGCGAGTACACCCGGCACTGGGGGCTCACGGCGAGCCGGTTCGCCCGGCTCGACGAGCGCACGCTGATCATGCACCCCGGACCGATGAACCGCGGGCTCGAGATCGCCGGCGTCGCCGCCGACGACCCCCGCTCGACGGTCGTCGAGCAGGTCGAGAACGGCGTGTCGGTCCGGATGGCCGTGCTCTACCTGGCCCTGACCGGGGCCGAAGCGACCGCAGCAACGAAGGAGACCGTCGCATGACCGCCCACCTCATCCGCGGCGCGCAGCTGGTCGACGGCACGCGTGCCGACATCCGACTGGAGGCGCGGCGCGTCACCGCGGTCGGGTCCGGTCTCGACGCGGCCGGCGCCACGGTCGTCGACGCGGACGGTCTGATCGCCCTGCCCGGCCTCGTGGACCTCCACACCCACCTGCGGGAGCCCGGCTTCGAGGAGTCGGAGACGGTCCTCACCGGCTCGCGCGCGGCGGCCGCCGGCGGCTTCACCGCCGTCAACGCGATGGCGAACTCGTCGCCGGTCGCGGACACCGCCGGCGTGGTCGAGCAGGTCCAGGCGCTCGGTGACGACGCCGGCTACGTCACCGTCCGCCCGATCGGCGCGGTCTCGCAGGGACTGCAGGGCACGCACCTGTCCGAGATCGGCGCGATGGCGACGAGCCGGGCGAGGGTCCGGGTCTTCTCGGACGACGGTTCGTGCGTCTCCGACCCGCTCCTGATGCGCCGCGCGCTCGAGTACATCAAGGGGTTCGGCGGCGTGCTCGCACAGCACGCGCAGGAGCCGCGCCTGACGATCGGCGCGCAGATGAACGAGGGCCGGCTGTCCTCGGAGCTCGGGCTCGCGGGCTGGCCGGCGGTCGCGGAAGAGGCGATCATCGCGCGTGACGTGCTGCTCGCCGACCACGTCGGTGCCCGCCTGCACGTGTGCCACGTGTCGACCGCCGGCAGCGTCGAGGTGATCCGCTGGGCCAAGTCCCGGGGCATCGACGTCACCGCCGAGGTCACGCCCCACCACCTGGTCCTGACCGAGGACCTCATCGCCGGGCACGACGGCGCCCCCGGCTACGACGCCCGGTACAAGGTCAACCCGCCGCTGCGTTCCCGCGAGGACGTCGACGCGCTCCGTGCCGCCCTGGCCGACGGCACGATCGACATCGTCGCGACGGACCACGCCCCGCACACCGCCGAGGCGAAGTGCTGCGAGTGGCCGGCCGCCGCGAACGGCATGGTCGGGCTGGAGTCCGCCCTGAGCGTCGTGCAGGCGGCGGTGGTCGACTCCGGCCAGCTCGACTGGGCCGACGTCGCCCGTGTGCTCTCCGAGGCGCCGGCGCGGATCGGCCAGGTCGAGGGCCACGGGCAGCGGATCGCCGAGGGCGCCCCGGCCGAGATCACCCTGTACGACCCGTCGGCCGTCCGCGAGTTCTCCGTCGCCGACCTCGCCGGACAGTCGCAGAACTCGCCGTACCTCGGCATGCGGCTCCCCGGCCGCGTCGTCGCGACCTTCCACCACGGGTACCCGACGCTCCTGGCGGGGGAGCTCGTCGACGCCGAGACGGTCGCGGGACACGCGCGCGCCGCGCGGACGGAGGCGACGGCATGAGCGGTGACGCACTGCGCTGGGTCGAAGGCGGGATCATCCTCGCCCTCGTCGTCGCGTTGTTCGTCGCCATGGCACGCACCTGGCGGACGCGGGCGAGGAAGCAGGCGGAATCCGTGCCTCCCGTCCCGGTGCCGACCGAAGTCGGACCGGCGGCCGGGTCCTGGGACGGCTTCACCGTCGCGACGACCCGCGCCGACCAGCCGCTCGAGCGGATCACCGCGGGCGGTCTCGGCTTCCGGGGCCGCGGCGGCGTGACCGTCCACGACACCGGCGTGGTGCTCCACCACGCCGGCACCCCGGACCGCTGGATCGAAGCCGACGCCGTCCGCGGCGCCGACCGCGCGACGTGGGCCATCGACCGCGTGGTCGAACCCGGGGGACTGGTCCGTCTGCGATGGACGGCGACCGGCGCCGCAGGTGCGACGGACCTCGACACCTACTTCCGGTTCCCGGAGGGCGACGCAGCAGCGCTCGTCGCCCTGCAGGGACTGTCGACGAAGCACGAACACCCGCACACCGCGGGCGAAGGGACGAACTGATGACACGCGAACGGGCCGTACTGGTCCTCGAGGACGGCACCCGGTACGACGGCTGGGCCTACGGTGCCCGCGGGCGCACGCTCGGCGAGGTGGTCTTCGCGACCGGCATGACCGGCTACCAGGAGACGCTCACCGACCCCTCGTACGCCGGGCAGATCGTGGTGCAGACCGCGCCGCACATCGGCAACACGGGCGTCAACGACGAGGACCCCGAGTCCCGTCGCATCTGGGTGGCCGGCTACGTCGTGCGCGACCCCAGCCGGGTCGTGTCGAACCACCGTGCGACCGCGACGCTCGACGACCACCTGGTCCGCGACGGCATCGTCGGCATCTCCGGGATCGACACCCGCGCGCTCACCCGACGGATCCGCGACGCCGGGGCGATGAAGGGCGGCGTCTTCAGCGGTGCCGACGCGGCGCTGTCGGAGTCCGAGCAGCTCGACGCCGTGCGATCGCAGGCGACCATGGCGGGCTCCAGCTTCTCGGCCGTCGTCTCCACCCCCGAGACCTACGTCGTGCCGGCCGTCGGCGAACAGATCGGCACCCTGGCGGTGCTCGACCTCGGCGTGAAGGCCTCGACGACCCGGTACCTCGCCGAGCGCGGCTTCGAGGTGCACGTCGTGCCGCAGGACATCACGGCCGAGGCGCTCGAAGCACTGGACCCGGACGCCCTCTTCTACTCGAACGGCCCCGGCGACCCGGCGGCGAGCGACGCGCAGGTGGAGCTCCTGCAGGACAGCCTGAAGACCGGCCGCCCGTTCTTCGGCATCTGCTTCGGCAACCAGCTGCTCGGACGCGCGCTCGGGTTCGGCACCTACAAGCTGCCGTTCGGCCACCGCGGCATCAACCAGCCCGTGCTCGACACGGCCACCGGCAAGGTCGAGATCACCAGTCAGAACCACGGCTTCGCGGTCGACGCGCCCCTCGGCGAGGTCCTCGAGTCGCCGGCCGGGTTCGGCCGGGTCGAGGTCTCGCACTACTCCTTGAACGACAACGTCGTCGAGGGGCTCCGCGCGCTCGACGTGCCCGCGTTCAGCGTGCAGTACCACCCCGAGGCCGCCGCCGGCCCGCACGACTCCATGTACCTCTTCGATCGGTTCGCGGACATGGTGCGCGAACGCCGCGCGGGCGAGCCGCTCGACCCGGCGACCGCCACCGCCACCACCCCCGCAGCCGACGTCACCAAGGAAGCCAACTGATGCCGAAGCGCGCAGACATCAACTCCGTCCTCGTCATCGGCTCCGGCCCGATCGTCATCGGGCAGGCTGCCGAGTTCGACTACTCCGGCACCCAGGCGTGCCGCGTCCTCCGCGCCGAGGGCGTCCGCGTGATCCTCGTCAACCCGAACCCGGCGACGATCATGACCGACCCGGACTTCGCCGACGCGACCTACATCGAGCCGATCACGAGCGCCTCGCTGGAGGAGATCATCAAGATCGAGCAGCCGGACGCCGTGCTGCCGACCCTCGGTGGCCAGACCGCCCTGAACGCGGCGATCAAGCTCGACGCCGAGGGCATCCTCGACAAGTACGGGGTGGAGCTCATCGGCGCCAAGGTCGACGCGATCCAGCGCGGCGAGGACCGCCAGCTCTTCAAGGAGCTCGTCCTCGAGTCCGGCGCGGACGTGGCACGCAGCCACATCGCGCACACGCTGGAGGAGGCCAAGGAGTACGCGCAGGACCTCGGCTACCCGCTCGTCGTCCGTCCGTCCTTCACCATGGGCGGCCTCGGCTCCGGCTTCGCCTACAACGAGGAAGAACTCGTCCGCTTCGTCGGCGACGGGCTGCAGTCCAGCCCGACGACCGAGGTCCTGCTCGAGGAGTCGATCCTCGGCTGGAAGGAGTACGAGCTCGAGCTGATGCGGGACAACTACGACAACACGGTCGTGATCTGCTCGATCGAGAACGTCGACCCGGTGGGTGTCCACACCGGTGACTCGATCACCGTCGCCCCGGCCCTGACGCTGACCGACCGCGAGTACCAGAACATGCGGAACATCGGCATCGACATCATCCGTCGCGTCGGCGTCGACACCGGTGGCTGCAACATCCAGTTCGCCGTCGACCCGTCGAACGGCCGCGTCATCGTCATCGAGATGAACCCGCGCGTCTCCCGCTCGTCGGCGCTGGCGTCGAAGGCCACCGGCTTCCCGATCGCGAAGATCGCCGCGAAGCTCGCCATCGGGTACCGCCTCGACGAGATCGAGAACGACATCACCCGCGTCACGCCGGCGAGCTTCGAGCCGACGCTCGACTACGTCGTCGTGAAGACCCCGCGCTTCGCGTTCGAGAAGTTCCCGGCCGCCGACGCGACCCTGACGACGACGATGAAGAGCGTCGGCGAGGCGATGGCGATCGGCCGCAACTACGCGACCGCGCTCCAGAAGTCGCTCCGCTCCCTCGAGAAGCGCGGGTCGTCGTTCCACTGGGACACGCCGGCCGCCGAGCTCGACAAGGACGCGCTGCTGCAGGAGTCGACCATCCCGACCGACGGCCGCATCGTCACGGTGCAGCAGGCCCTCGTCGCCGGCGCCACCGCGGACGAGGTGTTCGAGGCCACGAAGATCGACCCGTGGTTCATCGACCAGATCGTGCTCATCAACGAGGTCGCGGACGAGGTGCGCGCGGCCGAGACGCTCGACGCCGACACGCTGCGGTGGGCCAAGGAACACGGCTTCAGCGACGCCCAGATCGCGTCGCTGCGCGGGATCACCGAGCAGGAGGCGCGCGACGCCCGCCACGCGCTCGGGATCCGTCCGGTCTTCAAGACCGTCGACACCTGCGCCGGCGAGTTCCCGGCCCTCACGCCGTACCACTACTCGTCGTACGACACCGAGACCGAGGTCGCCGCGAGCGACCGCAAGAAGGTCGTCATCCTCGGCTCCGGCCCGAACCGCATCGGACAAGGTGTCGAGTTCGACTACTCCTGCGTGCACGCGTCCTTCGCGCTGAGCGCCGCCGGGTTCGAGACGATCATGATCAACTGCAACCCGGAGACGGTCTCCACCGACTACGACACCTCGGACCGGCTGTACTTCGAGCCGCTCACCACCGAGGACGTCCTCGAGGTCATCGAGGCCGAGGCTGCCTCCGGCGAGCTCGTCGGCGTCGTCGTGCAGCTCGGCGGTCAGACGGCACTCGGACTCGCGAAGCCGCTCGAGGCGGCGGGGATCCCCATCCTCGGCACGTCTCCCGCAGCGATCGACTCCGCCGAGGAGCGCGGCCAGTTCTCCGCCATCCTCGACGCCGCCGGTCTGCTCGCCCCGCGGAACGGCACCGCCCACGACCTCGCGAGCGCGACCGCCGTGGCCGAGGAGATCGGGTACCCCGTCCTCGTCCGCCCGTCCTTCGTGCTCGGTGGCCGCGGCATGGAGATCCTCTACGACTCCCCGTCGCTCGCGGACTACTTCGACCGGATGGCCGACCAGGCGATCATCGGCCCGGAGCTCCCGCTGCTGGTCGACCGCTTCTTGGACGACGCTGTTGAGATCGACGTCGACGCGCTCTTCGACGGCGAGCGGCTCTACATCGGCGGGATCATGGAGCACCTCGAAGAGGCCGGCATCCACTCCGGTGACTCCGCCTGCACCCTGCCGCCGGTCGGGCTCGGTCGTGCCGAGATCGCCGCGGTCGTCGAGGCGACGGGCAAGATCGCCCGCGGCATCGGCGTCCAGGGCCTGCTCAACGTGCAGTTCGCCATCGGCGCGGGCGTGCTCTACGTGCTCGAGGCGAACCCGCGCGCCAGCCGTACCGTCCCGTTCGTCTCGAAGGCGCTCGGCATCCCGCTGGCCAAGGCCGCTTCGCGGATCATGACCGGCACGACGGTCGAAACCCTCGTCGACGAGGGGCTCCTGCCTGCTCGTGACGGCGCGTTCGTGCCGATCCAGTCCCCGGTCGCCGTGAAGGAGGCCGTGCTGCCCTTCCGCCGGTTCCGTACCCACGACGGCCAGGTCGTCGACTCCGTGCTCAGCCCGGAGATGCGCTCCACCGGCGAGGTCATGGGCATCGACCGCGACTTCCCGCGCGCGTTCCTCAAGTCGCAGGAAGCCGCGTACGGCGGGCTGCCCACGAGCGGCACCGTGTTCGTGAGCGTCGCCGACACCGACAAGCGTGCCATCGTGCTGCCGGTGCACCGGCTGCAGCAGCTCGGCTTCACGATCACGGCGACCGAGGGCACGGCCGAGATCCTCCGCCGCAACGGCATCGAGGTCACGCTCGTCGGCAAGTACAGCGAGGGCGGCGAGAGCGTCGTCGACCTGCTGGCCCGGAACGAGGTCGACATCGTCATCAACACGCCGTCGGGTGCCGCCGGTCGTGCGGACGGGTACGAGATCCGTGCGGCGACGGTGGCGGCGGACAAGCCGCTGTTCACGACGATCGCGCAGCTCGGGGCCGCGGTCGCGGCGATCGAGACGATCGGGTCGCCGCACAGCGTGCGGAGCCTGCAGGACTACGCGCTCGAGCGCGCCACCTGGTGAGCGACGGCGGCACGGGAGGCACGTCCTCCTTCGGCGTCCGGCTCGCGTCCGCCATCGGGTCGCGTTCCGCGCTCTGCGTCGGCATCGACCCCCACGCCGCCACCCTGGCGGCGTGGGGGTTCGGCCGCGACGAGCAGGGTCTGACGTCCTTCGGCGCGACCCTGGTCGACGCGGCCGCCGGCCGCGCTGCGGTGGTCAAGCCGCAGATCGCGTTCTTCGAGGCCGCGGGGGTGGCGGGCTACCGTGCGCTCGACGCGACGATCCGTCGGGCACGCGATGCGGGCCTCCTGGTCGTCGCCGACGTGAAGCGCGGCGACATCGGGTCGACGGGGGACGACTACGCGCTCGCGTGGCTGGACCGCGACGGACCCTTCGCCGCCGACGCCATGACGGTGTCGCCCTACCTCGGCTACGGCTCCCTCGCCGGGACGGTCGACGTGGCGCGCCGGAACGGGGCCGGTGTCTTCGTGCTCGCCGCGACGAGCAACCCCGAGGCGCGCGTGCTGCAGACCGCGGTGCTCGCCGAGGGCCCTCGTACGGGACGCAGCGTCGCTGCCGGTATCGTCTTGGACGTGGCAGACGACAACCGGAGAGGCGGCGACCAGCCCCTCGGTGACGTCGGGCTCGTGCTCGGCGCCACCCTCGAACTCGACGACTTCGGCATCGACGCGGACACCATCGGCACGTCGCCGATCCTGGCACCGGGCTTCGGTGCCCAGGGCGCCCGCATCGAGGACCTCCGCGCGCTGTACGGCGCCCGCGCCGAGCAGGTGCTCGTCAGCGAGTCGCGCGGTCTGCTCACCGACGGTCCGGACGGCGTCGCCGCCCTCGTGTCCGACCGCGCCGAGCGCATCCGCGCAGCGCTGGGGGAGGCCGCATGACGGCCGACCGTGACGGCGTGCCCGCACACCGGAACCCGCCCGAGGTCGACCGGGTGGCAGCGGCTGCGGCTGCGGTCGCCGCACGGCGAGCCCGGGCCGCGGTGAAGGCCGCGGTGGCGGCCGAGGACCGTTCCGCACTCGAGGTCGCCCGGACGGCGTGGTCGGACCAGGACGCCCCCGCCGAGAAGTCCCTGCGCGTGCGGGACCTGCTGACGAGCCTGCCCGGCATCGGGCCGGCCCGCGCCGAGTCGATCATGGGCGACCTGCGGATCGCACCCTCGAAGCGACTCGGCGGTCTCGGCACCCGGCAGCGGTCGGAGCTCGCCGACTGGCTCGCCGCGCGCGGCCGGAAGCGCGGCACGTCGAAGCTCGTCGTCCTCGCCGGACCGACCGCGGTCGGCAAGGGCACGGTCAGCGCGTACATCCGCGAGCAGTACCCGGACGTCAACCTCAGCGTCTCGGCGACGACCCGCAAGCCGCGCCCGGGCGAGGTCGACGGCGTGCACTACTACTTCGTGGACGACGCCGAGTTCGACCGGATGATCCGCGACCGCGAACTCCTCGAGTGGGCGACCGTGCACAACTCGTACCGGTACGGCACGCCCCGCCCGCCCATCGACCGTGCGCTCGACGCCGGCGACAAGGTGATGCTCGAGATCGACCTGCAGGGCGCCCGGCAGGTCCGGGACGCCATGCCGGACGCGGTGCTCGTGTTCCTGCTGCCGCCCTCGTGGGAAGAACTCGTGCGACGACTGATCGGCCGTGGCACCGAGTCCGCCGAGGAACAGGCGCGCCGGCTCGACACGGCGAAGGTCGAACTCGCCGCCCAGGACGAGTTCGACGTCCGCATCGTGAACTCCGATGTCGGCACCGCGGCGCGCGAGGTCGTAGACTTGTTCACTGCGCCCTGACCGGGCGTCCCCCCGTTCCGTCGACTGGAGACACCATGGCCAACCCCCAGGGCATCATCGACCCGCCCATCGACGACCTGCTCGCCAAGGTGGAGTCGAAGTACGCGCTCGTCATCTTCGCCTCGAAGCGCGCGCGGCAGATCAACGACTACTACGCAGACCTGCACGAGGGTTCGCTGTTCGACAACGTCGGCCCGCTGGTCGACTCGACGATCGACGACAAGCCGCTGTCCGTCGCACTGCACGAGATCAACGAGGACAAGCTCACCGTCACCAAGCAGCAGCAGCCCACCGACTGACCGCGGTGACGAGCAGCAGCCTGCGCCTCTTCACGTCCGAGTCGGTGACGGAGGGGCACCCCGACAAGATCTGCGACCAGATCTCGGACACGATCCTCGACGCACTGTTGACGGTCGACCCGCACGCACGCGTCGCGGTCGAGACGATGGTGACGACCGGGCTCGTGCACGTCGCCGGCGAGGTCACGACCTCGGGCTACGTCGAGATCCCGAAGCTCGTCCGTGACGTCATCACGGGCATCGGTTACAACTCGTCCGAGGTCTCGTTCGACGGCCACACCTGCGGCGTCGAGGTCTCGATCGGCGCCCAGTCGCCCGACATCGCCCAGGGCGTCGACGAGTCGCTCGACGCGCGGTCCGGTGCCGGAGTCGACCCGCTCGACCGCCAGGGCGCCGGTGACCAGGGCATCATGTTCGGCTTCGCGACGAACGAGACCCCCGAGTACATGCCCGTCGCGATCTGGCTCGCACACCGGCTCGCCGAGCGCCTCGCCGCCGTACGCAAGTCCGGTGAGCTCACGTTCCTGCGGCCCGACGGCAAGACCCAGGTCACGGTCGGGTACGACGGCGTCGTGCCGAAGACCGTCGAGACCGTGGTGCTCTCCACGCAGCACTCGCCGTCCGTCACGCTCGACGAGCTCACCGCCGCGGTGACCGAGCACGTCATCCGTCCGGTGCTCGCCCAGGTCGACCTCGACTCGTCCCACGTGGACGTCATCGTGAACCCGACCGGCCGCTTCGAGATCGGTGGCCCGCAGGGCGACGCCGGCCTCACCGGACGCAAGGTCATCGTCGACACCTACGGCGGGGCCTCCCGCCACGGTGGCGGTGCGTTCAGCGGCAAGGACCCGTCGAAGGTCGACCGCTCGGCCGCCTACGCGCTGCGCTGGGTCGCGAAGAACGCGGTCGCCGCGGGCCTCGCCGACCGGCTTGAGGTCCAGGTCGCCTACGCCATCGGCCGTGCGAAGCCCGTCGGGCTCTACGTCGAGTCGTTCGGTACCGGACACGTCGACGACGCCACGATCGAGGCCGCGATCCTGCAGGTGTTCGACCTGCGACCGGCTGCGATCATCCGCGACCTCGACCTCCTCCGTCCGATCTACGCGAAGACCGCGACCTACGGGCACTTCGGCCGCGAGCTCCCCGGGTTCACCTGGGAGCAGCTCGACCGCGTCGAGGAACTCCGCGCCGCCGCAGGACTCGTCGCCGCCGCCGTCTGAGGCCGCGGCGTGACCACCGTCGCGCGCGTCGTCCTCGACTCGCCGCTCCCGCAGTTGGACCGTCTGTTCGACTACCGGGTGCCGGACGAGCTCGGGGACGACTGCGTGCCGGGGGTGCGGGTCAAGGTGCCGCTCCGCACGGGCGCGCGCATGTCCGACGCCTACGTCGTCGAGATCGTCGACGAGGGCGACTACCCGGGCGAACTCAGCGCGATCGAGACGGTGGTCTCCCCGGTGCCGGTCCTCGCCCCGGAGATCTGGAAGCTCGCGCGCGCCGTCGCCGACCGGGCGGCGGGGGTCGCGTCCGACGTGCTCCGGCTCGCCGTCCCGACGCGCCAGGTCCGCGCCGAGAAGGCCTGGCTCGCCCGCGACACGTCCTGGTCGCCGCCCGCGGTGACGCCCGGGCCCGTCGCCGGCTACGCCGAGGGCGTCCTGGAGGCACTGGTCGCGGACCACGGTCGGGCTGCGGTCGCCGCCGTCCCCCACCCGGTGGCGCTCGGTGACGCCGACGCGCCGGTGTGGGTCCCCGGGTGGGCCGCGACGCTCGCCCAGGCGGCGGCGCACGCGATCGCAGCGGAGCGGTCCGCGGTCATCGCCGTCCCGGACTTCCGTGACGTGACCGACCTCGAGCGTGCCCTCCTCGCGGTGCTGCCACCGGAACGGGTCGTCCGGTTCGACGCCAAGCAGACGAACGGGCAGCGGGCGAAGGCGCTGCTGCAGGCGCGGACCCACGCAGTCGTCGCGATCGGAAACCGCACGGCGGTGTACGCGCCGGCGACGGACCTCGGGCTCATCGCCATGTGGGACGACGGGGACGCCTCGTTCGTCGAGCCGCGCGCCCCCTACGTGCACACCCGGGACGTCGCCCTCGTCCGGGCCGCGCAGTCGGGTGCCGCGCTGCTGTTCGTGTCGCACGCCCGGAGCACCGACGTGCAGCGGCTCGTCGAGCTGCACTGGCTGCAGGAGGTCACGCCGTACCGCGTGCAGACGCCGAAGGTCATCCCGACCGTCCAGCAGACCGGGGTCGAGGGGTACGCCGCCCAGGCGCGCATCCCGAGCTCGGCGTGGCGAGCCGCGCGCGAGGCCAGTCAGCACGGGGCCGTCCTCGTGCAGGTCGCCAGTCCGGGGTTCGGCACCGGGCTGGTCTGCGCCGAGTGCGGTGAGCGGGCACACTGCCGGATCTGCGGCGGGCCGCTCGGCAGTCCGCACCGGGGTGCCACGCCGCAGTGCCGGTTCTGCGGCGCACTCGCGGTCGGGTTCCGCTGCCCGACCTGCGGCAACGGCACCGTGAAGCCGGTCGGTCAGGGAGCGCAACGGACGGCGGACGAACTCGGTCGGGCGTTCCCGGGCACCCGCATCGTGGTGGCCGACGGCTCGCGTCCGCTCGACGAGGTCCCGGCGCGCCCCTCGGTCGTCGTCGCCACCCGCGGCGCCGAGCCGAGCGTCCCCGGCGGCTACGCCTGCGTGCTCCTGCTGGACGGGGAGCGCATGCTCGCGCGCGAGGGGCTCCGCGTGCAGGAGGACGTCCTGCGCTTCTGGACGAACGCCGCCGCCAAGGGTGCCCCCGGCGCCGAGGCGTACCTCGTCGGCATCGGCGGGAAGCTCGCGACGGCGATGGCGCTGTGGCGGCTCGACGGTCCGGCGCACGACGAGCTCGCCGACCGCCGCGAGCTGCACTTCCCACCGGCCGTCCGGGTCGCGACGTTGACCGGCACGGACGAGGCGGTGACGGCCGCGGTCGAGGCGCTCGACGGGCTCACGGTCGGCCCCGTGCTCGGTCCGGTGCCGGTCGAGGACGACGCGCTCCCCGGCACGGTCCGCGCGATCGTGCGGTTCCCGTACGCGCACGGGGCTGAGGTCGCGGCGACGCTCAAGGCCGAGGTGATCCGGCGCGCCTCCACCCGGCGGGTGCTCCCCGGGGGGAACCGACGTCGGGCGGCGCCGGCGCTCCGGGTGCGCCTCGACGACGCGGAGCCCTTCACCGAGGTGTGACGCGGGGTCGTCGTGGCGCGGCGCGGCTCCGACGGTCCGATGCCGAACGACATCCTCGACGTCGTACGACATCGGCCTCGTCGTTCCTTCCGCGCCGCGACTGCCCGCGTCGGCAACGGGCGACAACATCGAGGTCGTGCGACATCGGTGATGTCGTTCCGAGTCCGCCGCGCGGCACGCCGGCCCGCCCGCGCTCAGCCGGCGCTGACGGGACGGCGGCGCTCGCGCGGGAACACCACGCCCAGCGCCACCATCCCGATCGCGAGCACCAGGTGCAGCCAGTTGTCCGCCCAGTTCAGCGGCACGAAGTTCGCGCCGGAGTCGTACCCGGCGGTGAAGAGCCCGTAGACCCAGAGCACGAAGTAGACGACTCCGCCGATCACGAGGTACGTGCGGGACCCGGTGGCGTACCGGGCCGCGAGCAGCCCGACCACGCCGAACAGCAGGTGCACGATGTTGTGCAGCACCGACACCTGGAACAGCCCGAGCAGCATCGCCATCGAGCCGTGGCCGGCGCCGCCGAGGTCGCCCGTGGTCAGCCCGGGGACGAACCCGGCGATCCCGACGAGCAGGAAGACGATCCCGACGACGAGCGCGATCTTCTGGATGCTCGAGCCCGCGTATCGGTCGGTGGAGGTGGTGATGTCCGTCATCGCCATGACGGTACGCACCCCGCCGTGGCGGTGTTCCGCGCCATCCGCAGTGCGCGGCGAGCACGTCCGCACGTGGGACGATGGACTCCATGCGTCTCGTCGTCGCCGGCAGCCCCGCTGCGGCCGTCCCCACCCTCCGCCGACTCGCGGCGTCCGAGCACGAGATCGTCGCCGTGCTCACCCGTCCGGCGTCCCCGCAGGGCCGCAAGCGCGTCCTGACGCCCACGCCCGTCGCCCAGGTCGCCCAGGAACTCGGCCTCCCGGTGATCGAGGCCGCCCGCGTCGACGACGACGTCACGACCCGCATCGCCGCGCTCGGAGCGGACCTCGGTGTCATCGTCGCGTACGGCGCCCTGCTCCGACGCCCGGCGCTCGAGGCGCCGCGGCTCGGCTGGGTGAACCTGCACTTCTCGGACCTGCCGCGGTACCGCGGCGCCGCGCCCGTCCAGCGTGCGGTCATGGCCGGCGACACCCGGACGGCCGCGACGGTGTTCCAGCTCGTCGAGGCGCTCGACGCCGGCCCGGTCTACGCGAGCGACCCGTTCGACATCGATCCCGAGGCGACCTCCGGCGAGGTCCTCGCCGCCATGGCCGAGACCGGCGCAGAGACCGTCGCCCGGGTCGTCGACGACATCGCCGCCGGGACCGCGGTCGCCGTCGCGCAGACCGGCGAGCCCACCCTCGCCACCAAGCTCACCATCGACGACGGCCGGATCGACTTCGCGGCACCCGCACCGGTCGTGCACGCGCGCCTGCGCGGCGTCACGCCCGAGCCCGGTGCGTACGCCCACCTCGGCGAGACCCGCGTCAAGCTGCTCCGCAGCAGTCGACTGCCAGGAGGCGCGACGGACCCCGCCACGCGGCTCAACCCGGGTGCGCTCAGCGTCCAGGGCGGTCGGCTGCTGGTCGGGACCGCCGACGACCCGCTCGTGCTCACCGAGGTGCAGCCCGCCGGCAAGAAGGCCATGGACGCCGCGGCCTGGGCCCGTGGCCTCGGCTCCCTCGACGGGAAGGTCCTCGCGTGAGCGCCGAGAACACCGGGCAGCGTCGGCACCGCGGGACGCGGCCGAGCAGCGCACGGCGGGTCGCCTTCGACGTGCTGCGTGCGGTGCAGGTCGACGACGCCTACGCGAACCTCCTGCTCCCCACCCGGATCCGCCGCGCCGGACTCTCCGCGCGGGACGCCGCCTTCGCGACCGAGCTGACCTACGGCTCGATCCGGATGCTCGGCCGGTACGACGCGATCATCGCCCTCGCCTCCGGTCGACGCATCGACAACGTCGAGTCGGACGTGCTCGACGTCCTCCGGCTCGGTGCGCACCAGCTGCTCGGGATGCGCACCCCGACGCACGCCGCCGTCGACGCCACGGTCGAACTCGCCCGCGAGATCGGTGCCCGCCGCGCCACGGGCTTCGTGAACGCCGTGCTGCGTAAGGTCGCCGCACGCACCGACGACGAGTGGGACGCGCTCATCACCGAGGGCCGCGGTGGGGACGCACTCCTCGCCACCCGGTGGTCGCACCCCACGTGGGTCGTGTCCGCGCTGCGGGACGCCCTCGCGGCCGAGCGCTCACGCGACGAGCTGGCGGCGCTGCTCGCGGCCGACAACGTCGCACCGCGGGTGCAGCTCGCCGCGCTGCCCGGCCTGGCCACCGACGAGGACCTCGCCGCCGCCCGGGCCCACGCCGAGCACGGAGCGGAAGCCGACGAGGCGGACCCGACGACCGGCTCGGACCCGGCCGTGTCGGCGACCGGAGCCGACGAGGTGACGCAGGTCGCGCCTCCCGGACCGCCCGCGCACCCCGAGGCGGACCTGCCCGTCTCGCCCGTCGGCATCCGCGGGATCTCCGGCGACCCGGCCCGCGTGCCGGGTGTCACCGCCGGTCGGCTCCGCGTGCAGGACGAGGGGTCGCAGCTCGCGGCGCTGGCCCTCAGCCGGTCGTCCGCGATCCGGCCGGGGGAGCGGTGGCTCGACCTCTGTGCCGGGCCGGGTGGCAAGGCGGCGCTGCTCGCGGCCGAGGCCGCACAGGGCGGGGCGACCCTCGTGGCGAACGAGCTCGTGCCGGCGCGTGCCGGGCTCGTGCGGAAGGCCCTCGCGGGCTCGGGTGACGGCGTGACCGTGGTCGAGGGCGACGGACGGCGGTTCGGGCGCGACGGCGCCGGGGTGACGTTCGACCGGATCCTGCTCGACGCGCCGTGCACCGGACTCGGGGCGCTCCGGCGACGTCCGGAGGCCAGGTGGCGCAAGCAACCCGAGGACGTCCCCGAACTCGCCGCGCTGCAGGCGGAGCTGCTCGACGCCGCGGTGCGCGTGCTCGCGCCCGGCGGCACGCTGGCGTACGTGACGTGCTCGCCGCACCTGGCGGAGACCCGCGGACAGGTCGACGCCCTGATGGCCCGGCACGGTGGCGAACTCGAGCAGCTCGACACCGCGTCCGTCGTGCGGTCCGTCGCCGCTCGGGACCCACGGGTGGCCGACGGGAACACGGTGCAGCTCTGGCCGCACCGGATCGGGACGGACGCGATGTTCATCGCGCTGTTCCGTCGCGTCGCCTGACGCTGCGCGCCGGTAGGCTCGACGGGTGACGATCCGCATCTCGCCGAGCATCCTGTCCGCCGACTTCGCGAACCTCGAACGCGAGCTCCACCGCATCGAGACCGCCGACCTGGTGCACGTCGACGTGATGGACAACCACTTCGTGCCGAACCTCACGCTGGGCCTGCCGATCGTGCAGCGCCTGCAGGAGGTCTCCCCTGTGCCGCTCGACGTCCACCTCATGATCACGAACGCCGACACCGAGGCGCCGAAGTACGCCGAGACGGGTGCGTCGAGCGTGACCTTCCACTTCGAGGCCGCGGACGACCCGGTGGCGACCGCCGCGGCGATCCGCTCGAACGGCGCCCGAGCGGCCGTCGCGGTGAAGCCCGGGACGCCGATCACGCAGGTGCTCCACCACCTCGACGCCTACGACATGATCCTGCTCATGACGGTGGAGCCCGGGTTCGGAGGCCAGGCCTTCATGCCCTCGGTGATGCCGAAGCTCGCCGACGCCCGCGCGGCCGTCGACGCCTCGGGGCTCGACGTCTGGCTCGAGGTCGACGGCGGCATCGCGGTCGACACCGTGCCCGAGGCGGTCCGCAGCGGTGCCGACACCCTCGTGGCGGGCTCCGCGGTCTACGGCGGCGAGCCGGCCTCACGCATCGTGGACCTCCGCGAGGCGGCAGCGGCAGCGCGCTCGTGACCCGACCCGCGACCGAGGTGAGGGGCACGGCGGAGCGGAGCCGCGCCTCCCGTCCGGACGGTACGTCGGTCGCTCCGTCGGGGGACGGTAGCCTGATGGGCGTGAAGACGTTCGACGACCTGTTCCAGGAGCTCACCGAGAAGGCGCGCACGCGCCCCGAGGGCTCCGGCACCGTCGCCGAACTGGACGCCGGCGTGCACCAGATCGGCAAGAAGATCGTGGAAGAAGCGGCCGAGGTCTGGATGGCGGCCGAGTACGAGGGCGACGAGCGCACCTCGGAGGAGATCTCGCAGCTCGTGTACCACCTGCAGGTGCTCATGGTCGCCAAGGGGCTCACCCCGGCGGACGTGTGGCGACATCTCTGATCCGCTGATCAGTCGCCGACCCTCCACCAGAAAGCAGACCCCCTGATGCTCCGCATCGCCGTGCCCAACAAGGGCTCCCTGTCCGAGACCGCCTCCGAGATGCTGCGCGAGGCCGGGTACGCCGGCCGACGCGACCCGAAGGCCCTCCACCTGCTCGACGAGCGCAACGGCGTCGAGTTCTTCTTCCTCCGCCCGCGCGACATCGCGACGTACGTCGGTTCCGGCGCGCTCGACGTCGGCATCACCGGCCGTGACCTGCTCCTCGACTCCGGGTCCGCCGCGCACGAGGTCGACGCGCTCGGCTTCGCCGACTCGACGTTCCGGTTCGCCGGCACGCCCGGCCGGTTCACGACGCTGCAGGACCTCGACGGCGTCCGGGTGGCCACGAGCTACCCCGGGCTCGTCGGCGAGTTCCTCGCGAAGCACGGGGTCACCGCGACGCTCGTGAAGCTCGACGGAGCGGTCGAGAGCGCCGTCCGCCTGGGTGTCGCCGACGCCGTGGCCGACGTGGTCTCGACGGGCAGCACGCTCCGGGCGGCCGGACTCGAGATCTTCGGGCCGGTCATCCTCGAGTCGACCGCGCTCCTCATCTCCACCGACGAGACGATCCCGGGCATCGACGTCCTGCGCCGCCGGCTGCAGGGCGTGCTCGTCGCCCGTGGCTACGTGATGCTCGACTACGACATCCCGACCGGCCTGCTCGAGCAGGCGACGGCGATCGCTTCGGGCATCGAATCGCCCACCGTGTCGCCGCTGCACGGCCGCGACTGGTCCGCGGTGCGCGTGATGATCCCGCGCGACGACGCGAACCTCATCATGGACGCGCTGTACGACCTCGGCGCGCGTGCCATCCTCGTCAGCCCGATCCACGCAGCACGGCTGTGAGCGGGGCGACCGGGCCGGGCGCCGTGTCGCCGGCACGCGAGGGCGGGGTCGCCGTCCGGGTCATCCCGTGCCTCGACGTCAAGGGCGGTCGGGTCGTGAAGGGCGTCAACTTCCTCGACCTGCAGGACGCGGGCGACCCGGTCGAGCTCGCCGCGCGCTACTACGAGCAGGGTGCGGACGAGCTCACCTTCCTCGACGTCGGTGCCACGGTCGAGAACCGGGCGACGATGTACGACACCGTGACCCGGACCGCCGAGCAGGTGTTCATCCCGCTCACCGTCGGCGGTGGCGTCCGGAGCGTCGACGACGTGTCCCGGCTGCAGCAGTGCGGCGCGGACAAGATCGGCGTGAACAGCGCCGCGATCGCCCGCCCGGAGCTCGTCGGTGAGATCGCCGACCGGTTCGGCGCGCAGGCCGTCGTGCTCTCGCTGGACGTCAAGCGGTCGGACCGGATGCCGTCGGGCTTCGTCGTCACGACCCACGGCGGACGGACCGAGTCCGACCTCGACGCGCTCGCCTGGGCGCGTGAGGCCGTCGAGCGCGGCGCGGGCGAGCTGCTCGTCAACTCCATCGACGCGGACGGCACGAAGAGCGGGTTCGACCTCGAGCTCGTGGCCGCGGTGCGCGCCGTCGCGACGGTCCCGGTGATCGCTTCGGGAGGCGCGGGTCGGCTCGAGCACTTCGCCCCGGCGATCGAGGCGGGCGCGGACGCCGTCCTCGCCGCGAGCGTCTTCCACCGTGGCGAGATGACCATCGGGGACGTCAAGGCCGCGCTGCGCGCGTCCGGGCACGCCGTCCGCTGACCCTCCGCCGTCCGCTCACCCGCGACCGTCCGCTCTTCCGCAGCCTTTCGCCCATCCTCCGCCGTAGGCTAGGAGTCTCATGACCGACAGCACCAGCACCAGTACGGACGCGGTCCTCGACCGCGCGCGGTTCGGTGCGGACGGGCTGCTCCCCGCCGTCGTGCAAGAGGAGTCGTCGAAGGACGTCCTCATGCTCGGCTACATGGACCGGGAAGCCCTCCGCCGCACCCTGACCGAGGGACGGGTGACCTTCTGGTCGCGGTCCCGGAACGAGTACTGGCGCAAGGGCGACACCTCGGGGCACGCGCAGTACGTGCGCGGGGCGGCGTTCGACTGCGACGCGGACACGCTCCTCGTGACCGTCGAGCAGGTCGGGGCCGCGTGCCACACCGGCGCCCACCGCTGCTTCGACGTCGACCCCCTCGACCCCGTGACGGCGTCCGCGCCCGCCAGCGGCTCGTCCGCGCCCGCCGGCGGCTCGTCCGCTCCCGCGGGTGGGGCCGTGGAGACGACCCGATGAGCACCGCGACGCTCTCCGACACGCCGCACACGACCTCCCGTCCGGAGTTCGACGCCCTGCTCGACGGCCACCGCGTCGTCCCCGTCGTGCGCGCGCTCTACGCCGACAGCGAGACGCCGGTCGGTGTCTACCGGAAGCTCGCCGACGGCCGACCCGGCACCTTCCTGCTCGAGTCCGCCGGTCAGGGCGGGCTCTGGTCGCGCTGGTCCTTCGTCGGCGTGCGCAGCTTCGGCGTCCTCACCCAGGACGGCGACCGCGCCGCGTGGATCGACACCGGCATCCCCGCGTCCCGCGCCGTGGACTCCCTCGACGGCGAGCCGCTCGAGGTCCTCGCACGACTGCACGAGCGCTGGGCCACGCCGCGGATCCCCGGAACGCCGCCGCTCGTGGGGGGCACCGTCGGGTTCATCGGCTGGGAGGCCGTGCGTCAGCTCGAGCACCTGCCGAACGTCCCGCCGGCGGACTTCGACGTCCCGGGGCAGGCCCTCGCGTTCGTCTCCGAGCTCGCCGCGCTCGACCACCGCACCGGGCTCGTCCTGCTCGTCGCCAGCGTGCTGAACGACGGCGTCGACGACGCCGAGGCGCTGTGGGCGGACGCGCAGGCGCGACTCGACCGGATGCAGGCCGACCTCGTGCAGCCCTCGGCCGCGACCGTCGCCGAGGCGTTCGACATCGCCGAGCCGACCCCGACGCACCGGTCCACCCCCGAGGACTACATGGCGGCCGTCGAGCGGTCGAAGGACTTCATCCGCGACGGCGACGTCTTCCAGGTCGTCATCTCGCAGCGGTTCGACCACGAGGTCACCGCGGACCCCCTCGACGTCTACCGCGTGCTGCGGACGCTCAACCCGAGCCCGTACATGTACTTCCTGTCGCTCGCGGACACCGCCGACGAGCGCTTCTGGATCGTCGGCGCTTCGCCCGAGGCCCTGGTCAAGGTGCAGGACGGTCGGGCGATCACGCACCCGATCGCCGGGTCGCGTCCGCGCGGTGCCACGCCCGAGGCCGACGTCCGCCTGGGCGAGGACCTGCTCGAGGACCCGAAGGAGCGCGCCGAGCACCTCATGCTCGTCGACCTCGCACGCAACGACCTGCAGAAGGTCTGCGAGCCGGGCACGGTCGCCGTGACGGAGTTCATGACCGTCGAGCGATTCAGCCACATCATGCACCTGGTGTCGAGCGTCGAGGGCGCCGTGCGGTCCGACGCCTCGGCGATCGACGTGTTCCGTGCGACGTTCCCGGCAGGCACCCTCTCCGGGGCGCCGAAGCCGCGGGCGCTCGAGATCATCGACGAGCTCGAACCCGCGAAGCGCGGCGCCTACGCGGGCGTGGTCGGGTACTTCGACTTCGCCGGCGACGCCGACCTCGCGATCGCGATCAGGAGCGCCCTCATCAAGGACGGCGTGGCACGCGTGCAGGCCGGCGCCGGGCTCGTCGCGGACTCCGACCCGGAGACCGAGCACATCGAGGCAGTGAACAAGGCCGCAGCGCCGCTCCGCGCCGTCGCGACCGCGAACCGCATGCGCGGGGTGCACTCGTGAAGGCCCGCCGCTCCCGGCCGCTCGTCGTCGTCGCCGGCCTCGCGGTCGCGGGGATCATCATGCTGTCGTGGACGCAGACCTGGTTCACGGTGCACCTCCACGCCGGCGCCGCCGTCGCGGCGAAGGTGGACGCCGACGGTGCGGCCGCGGTCCCGCAGTACACCGCCCTGGCGATCGCGAGCCTCGCGCTCTTCCTGGCGATGACGATCGCCGGTCGGGTCGTCCGCATCGTGCTCGCCGCCGTCGAGATCCTGCTCGGCGTCGGCGTGGTGGTGTCCGGCGTCACCGCCCTGGCGGACCCGGTGGCCGCGGCGAAGGGTGCCGTCGGCGAGGTCGCGGGCGTGGCCGACCTGTCCGCCGTCCGTCGAGTCGTCTCCAGCGTGGACGTGTCGGTGTGGCCCGCCGTCGGCATCGCCGGTGGCGTGCTCGCCGTGGCGCTCGGGGGCGTCGTGCTCGTGGTGCAGCGGTCCTGGCCCGGACCGAGCCGGAAGTACGGCGCCGCGACGGCCGGCGCCGCCGCGGACGCCCGTGCCGCAGCTCCCGCCGAACGGGACGCCGTCGTGGACTGGGACGACCTGAGCGCCGGCGTCGACCCGACGTCGGACGCGGTGGCCGGCCACGACGACGCGGTGGCTGGGCACGACGACGCGGTCGCGGCCCCCGACGGCGCGACCGCGGGTTCTGCCGGAGCGGCGCCGGGCGACACGGTAGGATCGAACGGACGCCGGTCGAACGACGGCGTCGAAGCAGAACGAGGAGCACCGTGAGCAACACTGAGCCCGCAGAACTCGGCGAAGGCCACTCGCCGGCAGCCTGGACCGCCGTCGTGATCATGCTGATCGGATTCGCGGCCGGCACGCTGTTCTTCTGGTTCGACCAGCCGTGGGGCGTCTGGGCCTCCGCCGGCGTGGTGCTCATCGGCCTCATCGTCGGTGGCGTCATGAAGAAGGCGGGCTACGGCGTCGACGGCCCGAAGTTCGTCCCCAAGCACCACTCCGAGTAGGTCCGGCATGCCGAACGTGCTCGAGACCCTCGTCGCGGGCGCGCTCGAGGACGCCGCGGCCCGTCGCATCGACCGTCCCTACGCGGACGTCGAACGCGACCTGGACCGCGTCGCGTCCCCACTCGACGCCCTCGCGTTCCTGGCCCCCGGCGACCGGGTGAAGATCCTCGCCGAGGTGAAGCGTGCCAGCCCGTCCCGCGGTTCCATGGCGGCGATCGAGGACCCCGCGTCCCTCGCCGCCGACTACGAGCGCGGTGGCGCCTCGACGATCAGCGTCCTGACCGAGGGGCGCAAGTTCCTCGGCTCGCTCGCCGACCTCGAGGCGGTCAAGGCGCGGGTGTCCGTCCCCGTGCTCCGCAAGGACTTCATCGCCGACCCCTACCAGGTGATCGAGGCCCGGGCGTCGGGCGCCGACGTCGTGCTGCTCATCGTGGCGGCGCTCGAGCAGCAGCAGCTGGTCGAGCTCCACACCCTGGCGGAAGAGCTCGGCATGCGCGTCCTGGTCGAGGCACACTCGGCGGACGAGGTCTCGCGCGGCCTCGACGCCGGAGCCCGGATCCTCGGGGTGAACGCCCGCGACCTGACGGACTTCTCGCTCGACCGCGGCCTGTTCGGCTCGCTCGCCGACCGCATCCCCGACGGGGTCGTGCGCGTCGCCGAGTCCGCGGTCGCCGGTCCAGCCGACGTGGCGCACTACCGTGCCGCCGGCGCGGACGTCGTCCTGGTGGGAGAGGCGCTCGTGACGGGCGACGACCCCGCTGCCACGCTCGCGTCGTTCATCGCAGCCGCCGACCGCGGCTGACGACGGCGACCGTCCCCGCCCGGTCCGCCGGGCACCCCGCCCGGTTCGCCGGGCCCGTCCCAGCCCGGTTCGCCGGGCCTGTCCCGGGAGACCCATCGTGACCTCACTCCGCGACCTGCACGGACCGTACTTCGGCGACTTCGGCGGGCGGTTCGTCCCCGAGTCGCTCGTCCTCGCGCTCGACGAACTCGAAGCGGCCTTCCGCGAGGCCTGGGCCGACCCGGCCTTCCGTGACGAGCTCTACACCCTCCAGCGCGACTACACCGGCCGGCCCTCGATCATCACCGAGGTGCCCCGGTTCGCCAAGCACGCCGGGGGAGCCCGGATCATCCTCAAGCGCGAGGACCTGAACCACACCGGCTCGCACAAGATCAACAACGTGCTCGGACAGGCGCTCGTGGCGAAGCGGCTCGGCAAGACCCGCCTCATCGCCGAGACCGGCGCGGGCCAGCACGGCGTCGCGACGGCCACCGCCGCAGCGCTGTTCGGCATGGACTGCGTCGTGTACATGGGCGCCGTCGACACCGAACGGCAGGCGCTGAACGTCGCCCGGATGCGCCTGCTCGGCGCCGAGGTGATCCCGGTGGAGACCGGCTCCCGCACCCTGAAGGACGCCATCAACGACGCCCTGCGGGACTGGGTCGCCAACGTCGACTCGACGCACTACCTGCTCGGCACGGTCGCCGGTCCGCACCCGTTCCCCGAGATGGTGCGCGAGTTCCACAAGGTCATCGGCGAAGAGGCCCGCCAGCAGGTCCTCGACCGCGTCGGGCGCCTGCCGGACGCGGTCGCAGCGTGCGTCGGTGGCGGCTCGAACGCCATGGGCATCTTCGAGGCCTTCCTCGACGACGAGTCCGTCGCGCTGCACGGCTTCGAGGCCGGTGGCGACGGCGTCGAGACCGGCCGGCACGCCGCGAGCATCACGCTCGGCCGCGAGGGCGTCCTCCAGGGCACGAAGTCCTACCTCATGCAGGACGAGGACGGCCAGACGATCGAGAGCCACAGCATCTCGGCGGGCCTCGACTACCCGAGCGTCGGACCGGAGCACGCCTACCTCGCCTCGATCGGCCGTGCGAAGTACGAGCCGATCACCGACGACGAGGCGATGGAGGCCTTCCGCCTGCTCAGCCGCACCGAGGGCATCCTGCCCGCCATCGAGTCGTCGCACGCACTCGCCGGCGCGATCAAGCTCGGCAACGAGCTCGGCCCCGAGGGCGTCGTCCTCGTGAACCTGTCCGGCCGGGGTGACAAGGACGTCGCGTCCGCCAGTCGCTACTTCGGCATCCTCGACGAGAACGCGGTGCAGCTGTGACCACGAACCAGACGGTCGCCACGACGATCGACACCGCCAACGCCGAGCGCGCAGGGGCCGTCGTCGGCTACCTGCCCGCCGGCTACCCCGACCTGCAGACGAGCGTCGACGCCGCCGTGGCACTGGCCGAGAACGGCGTCGACGTCATCGAGCTCGGGCTGCCCTACTCCGACCCGGTCATGGACGGGCCGGTCATCCAGCGCGCGGCGGAGGAGAGCCTGGCGGGCGGCTTCCGCGTCGCGCAGGTCTTCGACGCGGTCCACCAGATCACGTCGCGAGCCGACGTCCCGGTGCTCGTGATGACCTACTGGAACCCGGTGCTCCGGTACGGGGTGGAGCGGTTCGCCGACGACCTCGTCGCCGCGGGGGCCGCCGGGCTCATCACGCCGGACCTCATCCCCGACGAGGGCGCGGAGTGGATCCGCGAGTCCGAGCGCACCGGTCTGGACCGGGTGTTCCTCGCGGCTCCGTCCTCATCCGACGCGCGTATGCAGCAGGCGGTCGACTCCAGCCGCGGGTTCGTCTACGCCGTCTCGACGATGGGCGTCACCGGCGCACGAGAGGGTGTCGACGTCGCGGCACGCACCGTCGTCTCGCGCCTCCGCGACGCCGGCGTCGAGCGCACCTGCGTCGGTCTCGGCATCTCGACGGCGGAGCAGGTCGGCGAGGTCCTCGAGTACGCCGACGGCGCGATCATCGGCTCGGCCTTCGTCCGCGCCCTCGCGGACCTCGGCGTGCAGGGCGTCGCCGACCGGGCAGCGGACCTCACGTCCGGCGCGCGGCGTCGCTGACGTCCAGGAGGCACGGTGCCGGCGACCCGCTCGGCGCACCCGCACCGCGGTGCGGGTGAGCGACGAGTCCGGCCCTGCACTGCGGTGCGGGTGAGCGACGGTTCCGGCCCTGCACCGCGGTGCGGGTGAGCGACGAGTCCGGCCCGCACCGCGCCTCCCGTCGGTCACAGTTTCCACAGGACCGGGTCCTCGGTTCCTGACGCACGCACCTCCCGCGCTACAGTGAGCGGGGCCGACGGCACGTCGGCACCGCGCCCAGCCAGCACCGAAAGGCGACAGCACCTCCATGCCCCTCCTGAGCATCCCGAGCCCGAGCACCGCGTGGCAGTACTTCGACCTGACCGCCTGGCTGCGCGACGCGTTCGGCTGGTCGCTGCCGCTCGACTTCCGCATCCACGCCTACGCGATCTGCATCCTGCTCGGCATCGTGGCCGCGGTCATCCTCGCGAACCGTCGGCTGAACGCACGCGGCGTCGAGCGCTGGATCATCATCGACATCGCGATCTGGGCGGTGCCCGCGGGCATCATCGGCGGTCGACTGTTCCACGTCTTCACACACGTCAGCGACTACTTCGGTCCCGGGCGCGACCCGCTGTCCTTCCTCTACATCTGGGAGGGCGGGCTCGCCATCTTCGGGGCGCTCATCCTCGGCTCGGTCGGCGCGTACATCGGCTGCCGCCAGGTCGGCCTGCGGTTCACCGCGTTCATCGATGCCGTCGTCCCCGGCGTGCTGCTCGCCCAGGCGTTCGGTCGCCTCGGCAACTACTTCAACCACGAGCTCTTCGGCATGCCGACCAGCCTGCCCTGGGGGCTGCAGATTGAGTCGTCCAACGCTGCGTTCCCCAAGGGCCTGCCCGAGGGCACGCTGTTCCACCCAACCTTCCTGTACGAGATCATCTGGAACGTCGTCGGCGTCGTCGTGATCCTGCTGCTCGACAAGAAGTTCCGCCTGCAGTGGGGCAAGGTCCTGGCGCTCTACCTGATCTGGTACGGCATCGGTCGCTCGGTCCTCGAGTCCATCCGCGTCGACACCAGCGAGACGTTCTTCGGCATCCGGACGAACGTGTGGATGTCCTTCGCGGCGATCCTGCTCGGGATCATCATCTTCCTCGTCCAGTCGAAGCGGCACGTCGGCAAGGAACCGAGTCCGTACCTGCCCGGTCGCGAGCCCCGCTCGAAGTCCGGGGTAGACTCGGACGACACCTGGTCGGAGGACGACGACGACGCTCCGGCGGTCGTCCCGGACTCCGATCCGGTCACCACCAGCGCCGCTGGCCGCGCCTAGGAAGCACCCCTCCTGCGTGACCGATCCCGATCGGCCACGAGTGCCAGCAGCACCTCCCGGACACGCCACAAGCGGGTCCGACACCTCGCACGCCGCCAGGGCACCTCACTGACGGCGGGCACGGGCACCAGTTCCGCTCATGCGTCGCGGAACGCACCACCGGGCCACCGCTGTCCCTGTTCCACTTCCTCGTGAGGACGGTTCCCCATGGCGCTCCAGCCACCCAAGTCCCCGGCGGCACTCGTGCCGCCGCACCGTCGGTTCTCCGCGATCCCGGACGCCGCCGGCATGTACGACCCGGCAAATGAGAAGGACGCCTGCGGCCTGGCGATGGTCGCGACGCTCCGTGGCACGGCCGGGCACGACATCGTCGACGCCGCGCTCGGGGCGTTGCGCAACCTCGAACACCGGGGCGCGGTCGGATCGGACGCGGGGACCGGCGACGGCGCGGGGATCCTCTGCCAGGTTCCGGACGAGTTCTTCCGGGCCGAGGTGCCGTTCGAGCTCCCTGCAGCGGGGGAGTACGCGGTCGGGACCGCCTACCTGCCGGTGGGCGAGGACGACCGTCACGCGGTGAAGGGTGCGATCGAGCGACTGGCGCGCGAAGAAGGCCTCCGGGTCGTCGGCTGGCGCGAGGTCCCGGTCCGTCCCGAGGTCCTCGGCACCCTCGCACGTGCGGCGATGCCGGCGTTCGAGCAGCTCTTCGTCGCCTCGATCCGGCACGACGTGCACGGCGCGTCGTGGAGCGGGGTCGCGCTCGACCGTCAGGCGTTCCGTCTGCGGAAGCGTGCCGAGCACGACGCCGAGGTCTACTTCATGTCGCTGTCGAGCCGGACCATGGTCTACAAGGGCATGGTCACGACGCTCCAGCTCGAGCCGTTCTACCCGGACCTCAGCGACGAGCGCTTCGCGTCGAAGCTCGCCATCGTGCACTCGCGCTACTCGACGAACACGTTCCCCTCGTGGCCGCTGGCTCAGCCGTTCCGCACGCTCGCGCACAACGGTGAGATCAACACCGTCCGCGGCAACCGCAACTGGATGCGTGCACGCCAGTCGCAGCTCCAGAGCGAACTGCTCGGGGACATGGCACCCCTGCTGCCGATCGTCAGCCCCGGTGCCAGCGACTCCGCGTCCTTCGACGAGGTCCTCGAGCTCCTCACGCTCACCGGTCGGTCGCTGCCGCACGCGGTCTCGATGATGGTCCCGGAAGCATGGGAGAACCAGGTCGGCATGGACCCCGAGCTCCGGGCGTTCTACGAGTACCACTCGATGCTCATGGAGCCGTGGGACGGTCCGGCGGCCATCACCTTCACCGACGGCACGCTGGTCGGGGCCACCCTCGACCGCAACGGCCTGCGCCCCGGTCGCTTCCTGGTGACCGACGACGGCCTCATCGTCATGGGCTCGGAGACGGGCGTCATCGACGTGCCGGCCGACAAGGTCGTGCGCAAGGGACGGCTCCGTCCCGGCCGCATGTTCCTCGTCGACACCGAGGCCGGGCGCATCATCGAGGACGACGAGGTCAAGCGTGAGCTCGCCACCTCCGGCCCGTGGGGCGAGTGGCTCGAGCGTGGGCGGATCAACCTGAGTGACCTGCCCGACCGCGAGCACATCGTGCACACGCCCGCGTCGGTGACCCGACGGCAGCGCGCCTTCGGCTACACCGAGGAAGAGGTCCGCATCCTCCTGCGTCCCATGGCGCAGACCGGCGCCGAGCCCCTCGGCGCGATGGGGTCCGACACGCCGATCGCGGTGCTGTCCCAGCGCCCCCGGCTGCTCTTCGACTACTTCACCCAGCAGTTCGCCCAGGTGACGAACCCGCCGCTCGACTCGATCCGCGAGCAGGTCATCACCTCGATGGGCATGGGACTCGGTCCGGAGCGCAACCTCCTGACCGCCGGTCCCGAGCACGCGAAGCAGATCACGCTGGACTTCCCCGTGATCGACAACGACGAACTGGCGAAGATCCAGCACTTCGAGACGGCGTCCGGTCGTCACCTGACCGTGACGATCAAGGGCCTGTACCGGGTCGACGCGGGCAAGAAGGCGATGCAGAAGCGCATCGCCGCGGTGTGCGACGAGGTCGACGCCGCGATCGAAGCGGGCAAACAGTTCATCGTGCTGTCCGACCGCGACGGCAACGCCGAGCAGGCCCCGGTGCCCAGCCTGTTGCTGCTCGCGGCGGTGCACCACCACCTGATCCGCACCGAGCAGCGCATGAAGGTCGGGCTCATCGTCGAAGCCGGCGACGTGCGTGAGGTCCACCACGTCGCGACCCTCATCGGGTACGGCGCCTCGGCGATCAACCCGTACCTCGCCATGGAGACCTGCGAGATCCTCGTCCGCCAGGGCATGATCAGCGGCGTCACGCCGGAGCAGGCCGTCAAGAACGTGATCAAGGCGCTCGGCAAGGGCGTGCTGAAGATCATGTCGAAGATGGGCATCTCGACCGTGTCGAGCTACGCCGGTGCGCAGGCGTTCGAGGCCGTCGGCCTGAGCCAGGAGTTCGTCGACCGGTACTTCACCGGAACCTCGTCGATCCTCGGTGGCGTCGGCATCGAGGTCATCGCGAAGGAGAACGCCGAGCGGCACGCCCAGGCGTACCCGCAGGACGGCGCGGTGCTCTCCCACGAGCGCCTGCAGACCGGCGGCGAGTACCAGTGGCGTCGCGAAGGTCCGCCGCACCTGTTCAACCCGGACACCGTGTTCCGGCTGCAGCACGCGACCCGGTCCCGGCGCTACGACATCTTCCGGGAGTACTCCAAGGCCGTCGACGACCAGTCCGAGCAGCTGATGACGCTCCGCGGTCTGTTCCGCTTCGCGCAGGGCGCTCGGAAGCCGGTCCCGCTGGACGAGGTCGAGCCGATCGAGTCTATCGTGAAGCGGTTCAACACCGGCGCGATGTCCTACGGGTCCATCTCGAAGGAAGCCCACGAGACCCTCGCGATCGCGATGAACCGGCTCGGTGGCCGGTCCAACACGGGCGAGGGCGGCGAGGACGTCGACCGCCTGCTCGACCCCGAGCGTCGCAGCGCGATCAAGCAGGTCGCCTCCGGGCGCTTCGGCGTCACGAGCATGTACCTGACGCACGCCACCGACATCCAGCTGAAGATGGCGCAGGGCGCGAAGCCGGGCGAGGGCGGACAGCTGCCCCCGACCAAGGTGTACCCGTGGGTCGCCCGCACCCGGCACGCGACCGCGGGCGTCGGCCTCATCTCGCCGCCGCCGCACCACGACATCTACTCGATCGAGGACCTCAAGCAGCTGATCTTCGACGTCAAGCGGGCGAACCCGTCCGCACGCGTCCACGTGAAGCTCGTGAGCCAGTCGGGCATCGGGGCCGTCGCCGCCGGCGTGACGAAGGCGCTGGCCGACGTCGTCCTGGTCTCCGGGCACGACGGCGGGACGGGCGCGTCGCCGCTCAACTCGCTCAAGCACGCGGGCACCCCGTGGGAGATCGGTCTCGCCGAGACGCAGCAGACGCTCATGCTGAACGGCATGCGGGACCGCGTCGTGGTCCAGGTGGACGGGCAGATGAAGACCGGCCGTGACGTCGTCGTGGCCGCGCTGCTCGGCGCCGAGGAGTACGGCTTCGCGACCGCGCCGCTCGTGGTCGAGGGCTGCATCCTCATGCGGGTGTGCCACCTCGACACCTGCCCGGTCGGCGTCGCGACGCAGAACCCCGAACTCCGCAAGCGTTTCAGCGGCAAGCCGGAGTTCGTCGTGAACTTCTTCGAGTTCATCGCCCAAGAGGTGCGCGAGCTGCTCGCCGAGCTCGGCTTCCGGTCCCTCGAAGAGGCCATCGGCCAGGCCGACGCCCTCGACGTCGACCGTGCGGTGGAGCACTGGAAGGCATCCGGTCTCGACCTCGAGCCGGTGCTCAAGGGGCCGCGGTTCGACGCCGACGAGCCCCGCCGGCACCAGCGCGCGCAGGACCACGAGCTCGAGCACCACTTCGACGTGCAGCTCATCCAGCAGACGGCCGACGTGCTGGAGCACGGTGGGACGATCGCACTCGACCTGCCGATCCGGAACACCGAACGCGCGGTCGGCACGATGCTCGGCCACGAGGTCACGCTCCGCCACGGCGAGAACGGTCTGCCGTCGGGCTCGATCGACGTGACGCTGCGCGGGTCCGCCGGGCAGTCGCTCGGAGCGTTCCTCCCGGCGGGCATCACGCTCCGCCTGATCGGGGACAGCAACGACTACGTGGGCAAGGGCCTGTCCGGTGGCGAGATCGTCGTGCGTCCCGACGCGGGCAGCGGCTTCGACCCGTCGCAGAACGTCATCGCGGGGAACGTCATCGGCTACGGCGCGACCCAGGGCAGCATGTTCATCCGCGGCATCGTGGGGGAGCGGTTCCTCGTGCGCAACTCCGGTGCGACCGCCGTGGTCGAGGGCGTGGGCGACCACGCGCTCGAGTACATGACCGGTGGGCTCGCGCTCATCCTCGGCGAGACGGGCCGGAACCTCGGTGCCGGCATGTCCGGCGGCACGGCGTACGTCCGTGGGCTGCGGGAAGAGCACGTGAACGCCGACTCGCTCGCCTCCGGTGAACTCCGGCTCGGCCCGCTCGACAGCGCCGACGTCGAGATCGTGAACGACCTGCTCGCGCGGCACGCCGTCGAGACCGGGTCGTCGCTCGCGAGCGAGCTGCTCGAGTCCGGGGACCTGAGCGACTTCGTCAAGGTGCTGCCGCGGGACTACGCGGCCGTACTCGAGACCCGACAGCAGGCCGTCGACGAGGGGCTCGACCCCGACGGCGACGTGGTGTGGAACCGAATTCTGGAGGTGACCGGTGGCTGACCCGAAGGGCTTCCTCAAGGTCCAGGAGCGCGAGCTCCCGGCCCGTCGACCCGTGCCCGTGCGACTCATGGACTGGAAAGAGGTCTACGAGCAGCAGGAGTCGGGCGCGCTCAAGCGCCAGGCCGGACGCTGCATGGACTGCGGCGTCCCGTTCTGCCACCAGGGGTGCCCGCTCGGCAACCTCATCCCGGAGTGGAACGACCTCACGTGGCGCGGCGAGGGCCGACAGGCGATCGAGCGGCTGCACGCGACGAACAACTTCCCGGAGTTCACCGGTCGCCTCTGCCCCGCTCCCTGCGAGGCGTCGTGCGTGCTCGGTATCAACCAGCCCCCGGTGACGATCAAGCAGGTCGAGGTGTCGATCATCGACGAGGCGTTCCAGAACGGCTGGGTCACCCCGCACCCGCCGGAGCGCCTGACGGGCAAGACGGTCGCGGTCGTCGGGTCCGGACCCGCCGGACTCGCCGCCGCACAGCAGCTGACCCGGGCCGGCCACACCGTCGCGGTGTACGAGCGCGACGACCGCATCGGCGGTCTGCTCCGCTACGGCATCCCGGACTTCAAGATGGAGAAGCGTCAGATCGACGCCCGGCTCGCGCAGATGCAGGCCGAGGGCACCCGCTTCCGTGCGGGCGTCGAGATCGGGCGCGACATCACCTGGGACGACCTCAAGTCCCGGTACGACGCGGTCGTCGTCGCGACCGGCGCGACGGTCCCGCGCGACCTGCCGATCCCGGGGCGCGACCTCGCGGGCGTCCACTTCGCGATGGACTACCTCGTGCAGCAGAACAAGACGAACGCGGGCACGACGGTCGACAACCAGGTCACCGCCGAGGGCAAGCACGTCGTCGTCATCGGCGGCGGCGACACGGGTGCGGACTGCATCGGGACCGCCCACCGGCAGGGCGCGCTGAGCGTGACGAACCTCGCGATCGGCAAGCAGCCGCCGCTCGAGCGTCCGTCCGAGCAGCCGTGGCCGATGTTCCCGACCGTGTTCGAGGTCACGAGCGCACACGAAGAGGGCGGCGAACGCCAGTACCTCGCGTCCACCGTCGAGTTCCTCGCGAACGAGGCCGGCGAGGTCCGGGCGCTCCGGGTCGCCGAGACCGAGTACCTCGACGGGCGCCGTGTCCCGAAGGCCGGCAGCGAGCGGGAGATCCCCGCGGACCTCGTCCTCATCGCGATGGGCTTCACGGGCCCCGAGACCGACACGCTCGAGCCGCAGCTCGGACTGCCGGTCACGGTGTCCGGTGCCGTTGCCCGCCAGGCCGACTACACGACCAACGAGCCGGGCGTCTTCGTCGCCGGTGACGCCGGCCGTGGGCAGTCGCTCATCGTGTGGGCGATCGCCGAGGGCCGTGCCGCCGCCGCCAAGGTCGACGAGTACCTCGAGGGCTCGACGATCCTCCCGGCTCCGGTCAAGGCGACCGACCGGGCGATCTCGGTCTGATCATGGACGTCCACCCGATGCTCATCCAGCAGTGAGCGACAGGCCACCGGCACTCGATAGGGTGCTGGTGGCCTCGCTTCGTTCCGCGCGGCCCCACAGCGCGGAAACCCAAGCACCATCCACCACCACGAAGGAATCCATTGAGACGCGCAAAGATCGTTTCGACGCTCGGACCGGCAACGTCGGAGTACGAGACCGTCAAGGAGATCATCGAGGCAGGCGTCGACGTCGCCCGCCTCAACCTCAGCCACGGTGACTACAGCGTCCACGAGGCCAATTACGAGAACGTCCGCCGCGCCGCCGCGGAGCTCGGCAAGCCCGTCGCGATCCTCGTCGACCTGCAGGGTCCGAAGATCCGCCTCGCGAAGTTCGCCGACGGCCCGCACGAACTCGCCGTCGGCGACGTGTTCACGATCACCACCGAGGACGTCCCCGGCTCGAAGGAGATCTGCGGCACGACGTTCAAGGGCCTCCCGCAGGACGTCAAGCCCGGCGACCCGCTGCTCATCGACGACGGCCGGGTCCGCCTCCGCGTGCTCGACACCGACGGCGTGCGCGTCCGCACCGAGGTCGTCGTCGCCGGCACCGTGTCCAACAACAAGGGCATCAACCTGCCCGGCGTCGCCGTCAACGTCCCCGCGCTCAGCGAGAAGGACGAGGCGGACCTCCGCTGGGGCATCCGCCAGGGCGCCGACCTCATCGCGCTCTCCTTCGTGCGCAACGCCGCCGACGTCGAGCGCGCGCACGAGATCATGGACGAGGAGGGCAAGCGCCTCCCGGTCATCGCGAAGATCGAGAAGCCGCAGGCCGTCGACGCGCTCGAGGAGATCATCGACGCGTTCGACAGCATCATGGTCGCCCGCGGTGACCTCGGTGTCGAGCTCCCGCTCGAGGCGGTCCCGATCGTGCAGAAGCGCGCGGTCGAGCTCGCCCGCCGTATGGCGAAGCCGGTCATCGTCGCGACGCAGATGCTCGAGTCGATGATCTCGTCGCCGATCCCAACCCGCGCCGAGACGTCCGACGTCGCGAACGCCGTGCTCGACGGCGCGGACGCGGTCATGCTCTCCGGCGAGACCAGCGTCGGCGAGTACCCGGTGCAGACCGTCCGCACGATGGCCCGCATCGTCGAGTCCACCGAGGACCACGGCCTCGAGCGCATCGCGCCGCTCGGCACCAAGCCGCGCACCCTCGGCGGGGCGATCACCCTCGCCGCCGTCGAGATCGCGGAGTTCACCGAGGCCTCCTACCTCTGCGTTTTCACCGAGTCCGGCGACTCGGCGCGCCGCATGTCGCGTCTCCGCCACGGCCTGCCGATCATCGCGTTCACCCCGAACGAGGCGACGCGTCGCCGTATGGCACTCACCTGGGGCGTCCGCTCGTTCCTCGTCGAGCGCAAGACCCACACCGACGAGCTCTTCTCGCAGGTGGACGACGTCCTCCTCGAGAACGGCCTCGCCGCCCCCGGGGACCGGGTCATCGTGACGGCGGGTTCCCCTCCCGGCATCGAGGGGTCGACGAACGACCTCCGCGTGCACCGCGTGGGCGACGCCCACGCCGAGGCCGCTCCGGCCTACGTGCGCGACTGACGTCGCGTCCCGACAGGGCGCGGACGGGAGGCGCGGTGCGGCGACGCACGCACCCTCCGGTCCGCGCCCTGTCGCGTTCCACCCCGCCGGTCGCGCTCCCGTCCCCGACCCGTCTCCGCCCCGTGGCGCGCCGCGCGCGCGCCTCGCGCCG
>NZ_JAUZED010000130.1 GCF_030705415.1 Curtobacterium sp. A7_M15
GCCGGGCCGGCACCGCGCCTCCCGTCCGTCGGCTGGTGCGGTCGACCCCCGATGGTGAGCAGAAATGGTCGGGTCCCGTTCGGGGACCCGACCATTTCTGCTCACTGAGCGCGCGTCCGCGCGCTCAGAGGTTCAGGGGGCTGCCGTCCTGGACGATGATGCCGTCGGTGATCGCACGCTTCCGCAGCGCCACCTTCGTGCCGACGTCGAAGCCCGCGACGCGGTACTTCTCGCGGATGCGCTTGAGGTAGCTCTTCGCGGTCTCCTCGGAGATGCCGAGCTGGTACGCCACGCTCTTGACTGGCTCACCGCCGCCGTACAGCGCCATGACGCGGCGCTCCTGGGCGCTGAGCTTCGGCACGCCGCCGACGTCGCCGCTGTTGATCGCCAGGTCGAGCTCGGCGGAGACGTACTGCTCGCCGCGCTGCGCGGAGCGGATCGCCTCGACGATCATCTCGGCGTCCTCGCTCTTCACGAGGTAGCCGAGGGCGCCGGAGGCGAGGGCCTCGCGGACGACGTTCGGCTCGGAGTAGGTGCTCATCACGACGGTCTTCACACCGGCGGTCTTGAGCGTCGAGATCTTCAGCGAGACCGGGATCGAGTCCTTGAGGTCGAGGTCGAGCAACACGACGTCGACCGGGAACGCCGGGCTCGTCAGGAGCTCGGGCCAGGTGGTGACGGCGGCGACGAGCGTGATGTCGTCGGCTGCGTTGCGGATCCACTCGGTGAGCGCCCCGAGGAGCATCCTGTGGTCGTCGACGAGTGCGAGTCGGATCGGTTCCTCTGGAGTCGCCATGGTGGCGTCCTTTCTCGGGGGCGGTCGTGGGCCGATCCTAGGCGGACGGGCCACGTGGCACGGGCAGGCTGGTCAGGGTGTCCGGCAGTCGGGCCAGCCGGTTCCGTGCGACGACTACATCGACGGATGTCGGTCGACGACGCAGTGCGCGACCACGTGCAGGACGCCGTCGCGGACGGAGTCCTGGTACGGACCGATCCGCTGCAGGGCGCTCCACGCGGTCGGACCGAGTCGGCGACGGGGGACACCGCGCGACTCGAAGACGATCGGGACGTCCATCGTCTCGTCGGTGACGGGGTGTCCGTCCGAGCCGACGGGACCGAGGGTCACCGAGACGACGGGGGAGCCCGCCTGGGTCTGCTTGCCGTCGCCGACCATCTGCCACAGCGTCTGCAGCAGGCCGTCGCGCTGTGCGGGCGAGAGGTGGCCGGCGAGCGACTGCGGGTCGGCCACGCTCACCGAGCGTCCGAGGTTGTCGGACTCCGTGATCGCGTGGTAGAGCCAGGTCTCGCGGCGACCCTCGATGAGGTGCAGGCGCAACTCGGTGGCGAGCGAGGCGGCGACCGAGGCTGAGGCGTCCGAGAGCGGGAGTGGATCGCTGCCGTTGGCGACGGCGTCGAGGAGCTTCTCGGCGGCGAGGTCGAGCCGGGCGAGCTCGTCGGAGGCGAGCATGCCGACGGCGAACTGCGGTGCCTGCACGTTGCTCTGCACGAGGACCCGGTCGAGCTCGCGCTGCACGAGCTGGCGGAACCGGTGCACCACGAACAACGCGATCGACGGCGGGACGGTCACGAGCGCCACGGTCGACACGATCGCGGGGAGGGTGTCGCTCGTGATCGGCGTCGACGCCACTGCCATCCCGACGAACGCGAGGCCGAGGACGGCGATCGCGGCGGCGACTTCGCGGGCCGGGCGCAGGGTCGCGACGGGCAGCAGCGCGAACCCGGCGGCGACGGACGCCGAGGCGGTGTGGGCGATGTCGTGCTCGGGCCAGATGCCGATGAAGTCGAGCGTCACGACACAGGCGAGGACGACGCAGATCAGCGCGAACGCGAGTCCGGTCAGCCGTTCGCCGTACGTGAGCAGGCTGAGCCCGACCCCGACGGCCGCGACGAGGTAGAGCGCCCAGGCCGCTGCCGGCAGCCACGGATCGGTGAACTCCGTCCAGCGGATGAGGAAGAAGACGATCCCCGCGACGGCCTCGATGCCGGTGAGGACCGCGGCGCCGAGTCCGAGGTAGCCGGCGCCGAGCGAGGCGCCGGGCTTGGCGGCCTGCCGCAGCGAGCGCGCGCCGGTGGAGGTGGAGGGGAGGCCGCGCGCCTGCCGACGTTCGCTGCCCCGGTACCGCTCCCGCGCCTCCCGTCTGGTGCGCGGAGCGGGCTGCACGGTCTCTCCGGGGAGGCCACGGCTGATGGTGTCCTCGGGGATGCGGGTCATCGCAGTGCCTCCTGCCGGGTCATCGCGGCGCCTCCAGAACGACGGTCGTGCCGGATCCCGGCGCGGAGAAGAGCTTCGCGTCGCCGCCGACCTCGCGGAGGCGGTTCACCACGCTCTCCTTGAAGCCGAGCCGTTCGGCGCTGACGTGGGTGAGGTCGAAGCCGACGCCGGAGTCGGTGACCATCGCGCGGACCATCTCGTTGTCGTGCACGATCGTGACGTGCGCTTCGCCGACGCCGGCGTGACGGCGGACGTTCTCGAGGCACTCGCCGAGCGCGAGCAGGAAGGCGTCCAGCACGTTGGAGGGGAGCAGGACCTGGCCGGTGCCGTGCCAGCTGACCTCGAGTCCCATGCGGCCGAAGCGCTGCTTGACCGACTCGAGGGTCTGACCGAGCGGGGACTCCTCTTCGCGCGTGAGCGAGTAGTCGCCGGACTGCTGCGGCTGCGGCGTCGCGCCGAGGCGGAGGTGGCGGAGGAGTCGGGCGTCCTCGGCGGCCTGCTCACGCATCGCCTGCTCGGAGACGCCCACGCCGGAGTGCGCGAGGAGCGTCAACGTGGCGAGCACGGTGTCGTGCAGGAGCCGCGCGCCCTGCCGCCGCTGCGCCTCGGTCTCGCTGGCCTGGCGCTCGGCGCGGTGCGCGGTGCCGATGCTGTAGATCCGGCGGGCGACGCGCGGGATGCTCCGGGAGATCCAGATCGTCACCACGGTGATGAGCACCCACCCCAGGAGTGCGCCGGTGACCGGTGCGGCCAGGATGCTGCCGCTCGCCCAGACGATCGCGACCACCACCACCGCGCCGGCGAGGATCGTCAGCCCGAGTCCGACGGGGTTCCCGCGCTGGGACATGAGCGGAGCCGAGATGCTGCCGGCCGCGAGCGGGACCACGGCGGAGGCGATGACCGGACGCACCGCCTCGTCGACGCCGAGCAGCAGGAGGGCCAGCGCACCGAGCCCCGACGCGAGGATGAGGGCCGTCCACCACACCGACGCGTTCCACCCGAACACCAGGAACCCGGCGATCATGATCGCGATGCAGGCGAGACCGCCGAGCAGCGGGACGACGGGGACGGCGAGGGCGCAGATCACCGCGACGACGGACACCAGGGCGCAGACGATGCCGACGACACGGGTCGTCGACCGGAGCAAGCGGTCGCGTTCCTGTGCGATGAAGTCCATCGGTGTCCTGGTCGTGGCGGTGTGCTGAGGGAAAACCGAGCCTGGTTCAGGCTGGGCACCACGCCATCATTCCACGCGCGACACCCGTTGGGGGGTGTTCGGCGCGCCCCGGTCGATCGGATGGTGCCGGGATTGTTATCGCGCGTGCGATGAGAACCGCGAGCCGCGGGCCGGCGTGCGACGTGGCTGGAGCATGCCGTGGTCCGGCGTGCGACGTGGCTGGAGCATGGCGCGGTGGGGCGTGCGGCTTGGCGGGCGCACGTCGCGTGTGCCCGCTCAGTCCAGCAGTCGCCGGAGGTGTGCGCCCACGGCCTCGTGCTCGATCAGGAACCCGTCGTGCCCGAACTCGCTCTCGATGACCGCCGCGCGGTCGCCGTCGAGGGTGTCCGGCACACCCACCGCGATCCGGTGCTGGTCCTCGATCGGGAACAAGCGGTCGCTCGACACCCCGACCACGAGCGTGCGCGCCGTCACCTGCGCCAGGGCCGCTCCGATGCCGCCCCGTCCGGCCCCGACGTCGTGGGAGTCCATCGCGTGGGTGAGGGTCACGTAGGAGCTCGCGTCGAACCGGCGCGTGAACTTGTTGCCGTGGAAGTCGAGGTAGCTCTCGACCGAGAACCGGCCGTCGTCGCCGAGCGGTGACACGTCGCTCTGCCACGAGCGCGCGAACCGCCCGTTCAGCTCGTCGGAGGCCCGGTAGGTCATCAACGCCATCCGCCGAGCCAGCGCCAGCCCGCGGTGGGGGCCGTCGCCGGCGTCGGCCTCGTAGTAGTCGCCGCCCGCGAACGCCGGGTCCATCTGGATCGCGGCACGCTGCAGAGAGTTCGCGGCGATCTGGTCGGCCGTGGTCTGCGCCGTGCTCGCCAGGACCGCGAGGCGCGCGACACGATCGGGGTGGGTGATCGCGAACTCGAGCGCGTGCATGCCGCCCATCGACCCGCCCACGACGGCCGCGAAGACGTCGATGCCGAGTCGGTCCGCCAGCTGCGCCTGGACGGCCACCTGGTCCCGCACGGTGACGAAGGGGAAGCGCGATCCCCACTCGAGGCCGTCCGGCGACACCGAGGACGGCCCGGTCGTGTCCTGGCACCCACCGAGCATGTTCGGCGCCACGACGAACCACCGGTCGGTGTCGATCGCCCGACCCGGGCCGACGACGTCACCCCACCAGCCCGCGGTGCGGTGACCGGGCCCCGGCGCTCCGGCGACGTGCGAGTCGCCCGTCAGGGCGTGGAACACCAGGACCGCGTTGTCGCGGTCGGCGTTGAGGGTGCCCCAGGTCTCGTAGGCCACGCGCACGGCCGGGATGCGTCCGCCCCGCACCCACTGCTCGCCGAGCGACGCGAAGTGCCGGGAGCCGGGGTGGTCGCCCGGGCGCCAAGCGCCGGTCACCGGGGGTTTGCCCAGGGTGCCGAGCTCGGTTCCGGGCACGAGGGTGGACGGCACGGAGTCCTCGGGGGTCGTCTGCCAGTCCATCGGGTCCAGTCTGCCCGGGAGGCGCGGCGCGGCCGACAGTGTTACGTCACGTCCGGCGCGTCGCGGGTCCACTGCGGCGGGTCGCGGTGGGCGGGCGGCGTTGCGCAGGGTGGGCGCCGTGCTCGGCGGGCGCCGACTCGGAACGACTTCGTCGACGCCGTACGACATCGACGTTGTCGTTGTCGGGCGCGTGCAACTGTGGGCGGGCGCAAGGAACGACGTGGTCGACGTCGTTCGACACCCGCGTTGTCGCTGTCGGGCGCGTGCAAGTGTGGGCGGGCGCAACGAGCGACGTGGTCGGTGTCGTACGACATCGGCGTTGTCGTTGTCGGGCGCGTGCAACTGCGGGCGTGGGCAACTATGTGCGGGCGCATGGAACGACGTGGTCGACGTCGTTCGACTCCCGCGTTGTCGCTGTCGGGCGCGTGCAACTGTCGGCGTGTGCAAGGAACGACGTAGTCGCTCGTACGACAGCGACCACGTCGTTCCGAGTCGGGCACGCCGAGCACCCGGGCGCCGCCCCGCGCCGGCACCGCCCCGCGCCCGCCCCGCCACGCGCCGGGCACTCCTACGCGCGCAGGCCCTCCTGCGACACCGCGCGGGCAGCGGCGAGCCCGGCCTCGAGGTCCGCCTTCAGGTCCTCGACGTTCTCGATCCCCACCGACAGCCGCACCAGCCCCGGCGTGACACCGGTCGTGAGCTGCTGCTCGGGCGTGAGCTGCGAGTGCGTGGTCGACGCCGGGTGGATGACGAGGGAGCGCACGTCCCCGATGTTCGCCAGGTGCGAGAACAGCTGCAGGTTGTCGACGAACGCCTTGCCCGCGGGCACGCCGCCCTTGAGCTCGAAGGACAGCACGGCCCCGACGCCCTTCGGCGCGTACCGGTTCGCCGCGGCGTACCACGGCGAGGTCGGCAACCCGGCGTACGCCACGGTCGCGACGTCCGGGTGTCGGTCGAGCCACTCGGCGATCTCCTGCGCGTTCGACACGTGCCGCTCGATGCGGAGCGACAGCGTCTCGATGCCCTGCAGCAACGCGAACGCGGTGTCCGCCGAGTTCGACGCACCGAGGTCACGCAGGAGCTGCACCCGGGCCTTCACGATGTACGCGAGCTCGTTGCCGACGGCCTCGGCGAAGACCGCGCCGTGGTACGAGGGGTCGGGCGTGTTGAACTCCGGGAACTTGTCCGGGTGCTGCGACCACGCGAACTTCCCGGAGTCGACGATGATCCCGCCGATGACCGTGCCGTGCCCACCGAGGAACTTCGTCGCCGAGTGCACGACGATGTCCGCGCCGTGCTCGAACGGACGGATGAGGTACGGCGTCGCGATCGTGTTGTCGACGATCAGCGGCACGCCGGACTCGTGCGCGACCTCGCTGACGCCGGTGATGTCGAGCACGTTGATCTTCGGGTTGCCGATCGTCTCGGCGAAGAACAGCTTCGTGTTCGGGCGGATCGCGCGGCGCCACTCGTCGAGGTCGTCCTGGTCCTCGACGAACGTGGTCTCGATGCCGAGCTTCGCGAGCGTGTACTTGAACAGGTTGTAGGTGCCGCCGTAGATCGACGACGAGGAGACGATGTGGTCCCCGGCGCCCGCGATGTTGAGGACCGCGTAGGTCTCCGCCGCCTGCCCGCTCGACACCAGGAGCGCCCCGGAGCCGCCCTCGAGCGCCGCGATCCGCTGCTCCACGACGTCGTTGGTCGGGTTCATGATGCGCGAGTAGATGTTGCCCGGCTTGGCGAGCGCGAACAGGTCACGCGCCTCGTCGGAGTTCGCGAACACGTACGAGGTCGTCTTGTAGATCGGCGTTGCGCGGGCACCCGTGGTCGGGTCGGGCTGCGCGCCGGCGTGCACCTGCGTGGTCTCGAACCGCCACTGGGCGGCGTCGTTCTGGGTCATCTCGTGCTCCTGTCCGGTGGCGGTCGTCGGTTCGGGTCGTCAGGTCGCCCAGCGCTCGGCCCAGGAGGCGCGGCGCGGCTGTGCGTCGTCCGTCACGGTACGCAGGTGGCAGCGTCGGCACCAGCGCGCCCGCCTCGGGGCGTAACGACCGTGGCGGGGCCGAGCCGCGCCTCCTGGCCCGCGCCGCACCGTGCGAGGTTCCGCACCCTGTGGGACGCGAGTGCCCCCGCACGGTGCGCGGCGGCTCGCACAGTGCGAAGAGCGAGCGTCCCTACGCCGGATCGCGACGGAACAACCACCGCACGTTCGGCTCGAGGAGCCAGCGCATCCCGCGGCGGACGAACGGCTGCGCGAGGAACAGGCTGACGGCGCAGGCGATCCCCACCATGAGCAGGACGTACGGCCACTTCGAGTGCTCCCCGGCGAGCACCCCGGACTCGCGGATCGGGTAGAGCACGAACGTGTGCAGCAGGTACACGTACATCGTCGCCGCGCCGAACTGCGTGATCCACACGTTCCTGCGCGGCACGAGCAGCAGGAACGACGCGGTGAGGACGGTCGCCAACAGCATCAGGCCGAACCGGACCGCTCCGGCCCACCACGCGTCCTCGCCGAGGCCCGAGTACGAGTCGTCGTAGAAGAACCAGTGGTGGAGGTCGAACTCCTTGAACTGGGGGATCCAGATCGCACACGACACCGCCCACGCCGCGAACACGGCTCCGGCGGCGATGCGCACCCGGACCACGATCCGCCGCGGAGCCTCGTACCAGCGGTCGAACAGCCCCCACTGCTTCACCTGCCAGCCGAGCAGGAAGAACGGCAGGAGGCTGATCGCCCGCGACAGGGACAGCGTGGAGTCGACGTTGTCGAAGTAGCCGACGCCGATGCTGAACACGACCGCCCAGAACAGCGGCCAGCGCAGCTGCGCGAGGTACGGGAGGATCAGCTTGAAGATCCCGAGCGCGAGCAGGAACCAGAGCGTCCAGGTCGGCTGCGTCGGGTTGAACGTCTTCCCGCCCTCGACCAGCGCCTGCACGACGGTCCAGATCGTCTGCATGATGATGTACGGCACCACGATGTCCGTGATGGTCCGCTTCATCCGGTCCGCCGTCGGGGTCGCCGCCGACGAGAAGTAGCCGCTGATCACGCCGAACGCCGGCATGTGGAACGCGTAGATGAAGGTGTACAGCGCCAGGGCGTGCTCGCTCGCCGCCGTCTGCCGCTGGATCGCGTGCCCGATCACCACGAGCGTGACCGCCAGGAACCGCGCCGTGTCCCACATCGGGATACGGCGCTTCGCACGTCCGGGCTCGAGCTGCGAGGCGGGCGCCGAGGGCGCGGGAGGGGCGGCATCCGTCGTCATCCCCGGTCACGGTACCTGATCGTGACCCTCCTGGATCGGTACGGTGGACCGGGACACCCACCCACCCCGTTCCGTTCCGTTCCGTCCCGTGGAGGAAGTACATGGCATCTCGTCGCGCAGTCGTCACCGGAGCGAGCTCGGGCATCGGAGCAGCGACCGTCCGGCTCTTCCGCGCGCACGGGTGGGATGTGCTCGCCGTCGCCCGCCGTGCGGAGAAGCTGGAGGCGCTCGCCGAGTCGACCGGGGCCGACGTCCTCGTGGCGGACATCACGAGCGCCGCCGACGTCGAGGCGCTGGCCGCGCGCGTCGAGGAGCTCGGGGGAGCGGACGTGCTCGTGAACAACGCCGGCGGTGCCTTCGGGTCCGCGTCGGTCGAGGAGTCGGACGTCGAGGACTGGCGCGCCATGTTCGAGGTGAACGTGATCGGCACGAAGCGGGTCGTCGCGGCGCTGCTGCCGCACCTCCGTCGGCGTGCGGCGACCGCCGGGAGCGCCGACGTCGTCACGGTGACGAGCACGGCCGGGCACGTGGCGTACGAGAACGGCGGCGGGTACAACGCCGCGAAGTTCGCCGAGCACGCCCTCGTGGCCGCGCTCCGGCTCGAGCTGAACGGGGAGCCGATCCGTGTCGTCGAGATCGCGCCGGGGCTGGTGAAGACCGACGAGTTCGCCCTCACCCGGTTCCGTGGCGATGCCGAGAAGGCCGCGGCGGTCTACGACGACGTGCCGGAGCCGCTCGTGGCCGAGGACGTCGCCGAGGCGATCGTGCACGCGGTCGAGCTGCCCGCGCACGTGAACCTCGACCTCGTGACGATCCGGCCGGTGGCGCAGTCGGCGCAGCACAAGCTCGCGCGCGGGAAGCTGACGCCGCGGGCCTGACGCCCGGCTCGACCGCGCCGCGCCGCGCACGCGCCCGGGCCGGCTCGGCCGCGCACCCGGCA
>NZ_JAUZED010000131.1:0-3081 GCF_030705415.1 Curtobacterium sp. A7_M15
CGCCCCGACTCTCCGGGGCGCGATGACCGCATCGGGGCGCGATGCACCACCACCACCCGCGCGGACCGAACCTGCCATCGAGCGGAGGCGCGCCTCACCCCCGCCAGGCAGAGATCGCGTCCCGCAGGTGCTCGGTCTCCGGGTGCCCCGGGCAGTACTCGAGCAGGCCGGCCGCGACGTGCGCCTCGGTCGACGAGTCGACGGCAGCCGTCCACGGCCCGGTTCCCCGCACCGCGCAGGTCGTCGCGAGTTCCTCGAGCGTGGCGTCCCCCTCGGCGGCGTCGACCGCGGCGCGCTGCTGTGACGACATCTCGGTGCCGGTGATCCGCTGCGCCCGGCAGTCGGTTCGGTCGTCGTCCCAGACCGCGGAGTAGGTCGTGTACGTCTCGGACCGGTCCGAGGTGCCGACCGCACAGACGAAGGCGAAGACGATCGGCGCCGTGCCGGACACCTCGACGCCCGAGGTGGCGGTGGTGTCGAGCGAGTCACCGGGCTCGGACTCTGCGCTCGGCGTGCACCCCGCGAGGCCGATCGCCGCGGCCACGACGGCACCCACGGCGAGGGCTCGGCGGACGGAGATCACCTGTGAACGCTAACAGCTTCCGGCCATGCGTCTGCTGCGAGCTCCGGAAGCGGCCGGACTTTCGCGCCCACCGACACGTCACGCGCGCCGCGGTCCGTGAAGTGTCGCCCAGCCCGAAAGAACGGCCGCAGCAGGCCCGTGCCGCATCCCCGGCCCCACGCGAAAGGCCCCCACCCGAAGGTGAGGGCCTGCCTGCTCCCCGAGTTGGACTCGAACCAACAACCTGCCGGTTAACAGCCGGCTGCTCTGCCAATTGAGCTATCGAGGATCACTGTCCGCTGGCGAATGTCGTGCGAACAACGGGTAACAGCATAGCAGCACCGGGGAGCGACCCCGCGCATCCGCCACGCATCCCGGGCGTGCCGCGCTCAGTACCCTGCGACCGGGTCGACGACGCCCACGAAGCCCTCGCCGGCCCCGCCGAGGAACGCCACGGTGTTCACCCGCACGCGCTCGGCGAGCAGCGGCGCCACCATCTCCGGCGTGTCGGCCTGGTGCGGCGTGATGATCGCGCCCGGCTCGTCCCAGAGCGGGTGCCCGTCCGGCAGCGGCTCGGGGTCGGTGACGTCCAGCCCGGCGGCCGCGATCGCCCCGCTCCGCAGCGCGTCCACGAGCGCATCGGTGTCGACGAGTCCCCCGCGAGCGATGTTCACGAGGCGCGCGGACGGCTTCATGACCGCGAACTGGCGAGCACCGAACAGCTTGGACGTCCCCGAGGTCATCGCCGCGGCGATCATCACCACGTCGGCGTCCGGCAGGACCTCGTCGAGGGCGTCGGTGGTGACCGTGCGGTCGGCGCCGTCGACGGGCGAGGCGGACCGGCGCACCACGGTGACCGAGACCTCGAACGGCGCGAGCAGCCGGATGTACTCCTGCGCGATCCCGCCCGCGCCGACGACGACCACGTTCCGGCCGTAGAGCGAGACGCCCTCGGGCTCGGTCGCCCAGGACTTCGCGCGGGCCCGCTTGTGCAGCACGCGGAGCGTCCCGAGGGTCAGGGCGAGAGCGTGCTCGGCGACGGGCTCCGCGTAGGCGCCCTTCGCCGACGTGAACAGCACGCGGTCACCGTGCTCGGCGATGAGCGAGGCGAACGCGTCCACACCGGCGAACGGCAGCTGGACCCAGCCGACGCCGGGTGCGGAGTCGAGCGCCGACGCCAACCCGGACGGATCCCGAGGGTCGAGCCACACGAGCCCGGCGGTGTCCTGGCCGAGCGCCGCGACGGTCCCACCGGCGGCCGCCACCGCGTCCTCGTGCAGGGCGGTGCCGTCCCCCGCAGGGAGGATCGCGATCGGTCCCGCGGTCGGCGGGGCGACCGGCAGCTCGGCACCCGCGTCGGTCACCACGGCCCGGTGCCCGCGCACCCCCGATGACGATGACGCGCCCGACGACACACCCGCGCTCACGCGTTCTCCTGCCGTTCCGCGCGCGGACCGGTACCGGCGGCGACCGGTCGACGCGGCGCCGAGGACCGACGCGGTGCGGCCGACGCCGGCTGCCGGCGCTTCACCGGTCGGGCCGCCGTCGCCGCGAGCGTCTTGACGTAGGGGTCGACGGGGTTGTCGAGGACCTCGTCGAAGGTGCCGAGCCCGACGAGCCGGCTCTCGGCCATGATCGCCACACGGTCGGCGAGTGCCCGGGCCTCGCGCAGGTCGCTCGACACCACGACCGCCGAGAACTGCCGGTTCCGCTGCAGGGTCGCCAGGGCCTCGAGCACCGACTGCCGCACCAGCACGTCCACGCCGCGGGCGGGTTCGTCGGCGACGAGCAGCTGGGGCTCGAGCACGAGTGCCTTCGCGAGGGCGACGCGCTGCCGCTGGCCGCTGGAGAGCTCCCACGTGTTGAGGCGCATCACCCCGAGCGGCAGGTGCACGGCGTCGACGAGACGGGCGACGATGAGCCCGGCCTCTTTCCGGTCGAAGCGGCGGTCGCGCGCGTAGATCGGTTCGGCGATGGCCTCGCCGACGGTGTGGTCCGGGCTGAGCCGGTCGGCGCCGTCCTGCGGCAGGTAGCCGATGCGGCCGCTGAGCCGCTCGAGCTTGCGCGACGTCGGGCGGAGCCCACGTGTCTTCTGCCCGAGCACCGTGAGCTCGCCCCCGACGATGTGGCGTCGGTGGGCGCCTTCGCCCTCGCCGGTGGTGCCGAGCTGGCCGGCGATCGCTGCGGCGAACGTCGACTTGCCGGACCCGGACTCGCCGAGCACGGCCAGGATCTCCCCCTGGCGGACTGTGAGGCTCACGCCGTCGACGGCGCGGATCGCCTCCGTCCCCCGTCCGCCTCGGTACTCGATCGACACGTCGTCCGCGACGACCGCCGGTCCGTTGACCGCGATCATGGGTCCCCTTCCACGCCGCCCCCTGGCGGCGGTTCGCGACGGACCGGGCTGCACCGACCGTCGTGCGTGTTGCGGTGGAGGCGACCGTCCAGGAGGGGGGGGGGGGGGGGGGGGGGGGCGGCCCGGCCCCGGGGGCGGGGGGGGGGGGGGGGGGGCCCCCGGG
>NZ_JAUZED010000131.1:3091-8990 GCF_030705415.1 Curtobacterium sp. A7_M15
CCCCCCCCCCGCCCCCCGGCGCGCCCCGCCCCCCCCCCCCCCCCCCCCCGCCTCCTGAGATGGCCTCGTCGGGTCAGGACCCGGCGTTCTCCAGTTCCACAAGCGTACGCCGTCGCTCCGCCTGTTCCGCCGGATCCGGCACCGGGAGTGACGCCAGGAGACGCTGCGTGTACGGGTGCTGCGGCGAGCCGAGGACCTCGGCGGTGGTGCCCGTCTCGACCAGGTCGCCGCGGTAGAGCACGGCGATCCGGTCGGACAGCGCCCCCACGACGGCGAGGTCGTGGCTGATGAACAGCGACGCGAACCCGAGGTCCTGCTGCAGCTCGAGGAAGAGCTCCAGCACGCGCGCCTGGACGGACACGTCGAGCGCACTCGTCGGCTCGTCCGCGATGAGCAGCTTCGGCCGGAGCGCGAGCGACCGGGCGAGCGACGCGCGCTGCCGCTGGCCGCCGGAGAGCTCGTGCGGGTACCGGTCGCCGTACGCCGCTGGGAGCTGCACCGCCTCGAGCAGCTCTCCGACGCGCTTGCGGGCGGCACGCGGACTCGACACCTCGCCGTGCACGACGAGCGGCTCGGCGACGCACTCCGAGATCGTCAGCAGCGGGTTGAACGAGGTCGCCGGGTCCTGGAAGACGAACCCGATGTCCTTGCGGTGCCGCTTGAAGTCGCGTTCGCGGTACCCGAGCATCTCGGTCCCGAGCACGTTCAGCGATCCGCCGGTGATCTTCGTCAGCCCGGCGATCGCCCGGCCGATGGTCGTCTTGCCGGAGCCGGACTCCCCCACGAGACCGAGGACCTCGCCGGGTCGGATGTCGAGGTCGACGCCCTTCACGGCCTTGAACGCGTGCGACCCGAGTCGTCCCGGGTACTCGATCTCGAGCCCGCGTGCGCGGACGAGCGGCTCGACGTCCTCGCTGATCGCGGCACGGCGGGCGACCCCGGTGGAGGCCTCGAGCCGCGGCACGGCGGCGAGCAGACGCTTCGTGTAGTCGGCCTGCGGCGACCGGAACAGCTCGGCGACCGGCGCCTCTTCGACGACCTCGCCCTGGTACATGACGGCGACGCGGTCGGCCAGGTCGGCGACGACGCCCATGTTGTGCGTGATGATGACGATCGCGGCGCCGAACTCGTCGCGGCAGCGGCGGAGCAGGTCGAGGATCTCGGCCTGGACCGTCACGTCGAGGGCCGTGGTCGGCTCGTCGGCGATGATCACCGACGGTTCGAGGGCGAGCGCACTCGCGATGACGACGCGCTGCTTCTGTCCGCCGGAGAACTGGTGCGGGTAGTGGTCGACCCGGGTCTCCGGATCGGGGATCCCGACACGACGGAGGTAGTCGATCGCCTTGGCACGGGCCTCCTTCTTCGACACGCCACCGTGCGCACGGAGGCCCTCGGCGATCTGCCACCCGACGGTGAAGACCGGGTTGAGGGCGGTCGACGGCTCCTGGAACACCATCGCACCGGCGGTCCCCCGGAGTTCGCGCAGCTTCTGCGCGCCGACGCTGATGACGTCGGTGCCGTCGAGGTAGACGGCGCCGCCGAGCGTCGCGGTCTCGGGCATCAGCCGGAGCATGCTCCGCGCGGTGACCGACTTGCCGGAGCCGGACTCGCCGACGAGCGCCAGGACCTCGCCCGGCCGGACGTCGATGCTGACGCCCTTGACCGCGTCCACCGCGCCGTTGTCGGTCGCGAAGGTGACGGTCAGGTCGTCGACGACGGCCACCGGTTCGGTGGTGGTGTCACCTGCCTGGAGGCGCGTGGAGGCGCCCGGCTGGCCGGTTGCGGTGGTCTGGCCGGGGGTTCCGGGCCGGTTGGTCGCGTCCGTCATGCGGTCGCCCCTTCCGTGCTGGCGGTCTGCTTGCGGGACACCAGCTGCTTCAGCCGACGTCGAGCACGCAGGCGCGGGTCGGAGATGTCGTTGAGGCTCTCGCCGATGAACGTCACGCCGAGGACGAGGACCACGATCGCGACACCCGGGAAGACACCGGTCCACCAGACGCCGCTCGCGACGTCGGACAGCGCCCGGCTGAGGTCGTAGCCCCACTCCGCGCCGCTGGTCGGACCGATGCCGAAGCCCAGGAAGCCGAGGCCCGCGAGCGTCAGGATCGCGTCGCTCGCGTTCAGCGTCAGGATGAGCGGCAGGCTCCGCGTGCTGTTGCGGAGGACGTGCCGGGTCATGATGCGCCACGGGTTGGTGCCCATCACCCGGGCGGACTCGACGAACGCCTCGTTCTTCAGGCGGACGGCCTCGGCGCGCACGACCCGGAAGTACTGCGGGACGTACACGACGGTGATCGAGATCGCCGCGGCGATGATGCCGCCGGCGTAGCTCGAGTTGCCGCCCGAGATGACGATCGACACCACGATGGCGAGGAGCAGCGAGGGGAACGCGTAGATCGCGTCCGCGACCACGACGAGGATCCGGTCGAGCCAGCCCCCGATGTAGCCGGAGACCATGCCGAGCAGCACGCCGATGATGATCGAGACGACGACGGCCACGATGACCACGAGCACCGCGGTGCGGGCGCCGTAGACCACGCGGCTGAAGACGTCGAAGCCACCGACGGTCGTGCCCCAGATGTGCGTGGCACTCGGCGCACCGGTGCGCGGGAAGCTCTGCCCGTCAGCACCCTGCAGCTGACCGAAGCCGTACGGGGCGATGAGCGGCGCTGCGATCGCGACGATGATGTAGAGGGCGCAGATGACCACGCCGGTGATGAGCATGGCGCGCTGCCAGCCCGTGCTCCGACGGAGCTGCAGCACGACGGGCAGCCGCTTCCACAGCGGCTCGTGGCGGTCGACGAGGGAGGTGTCAGCCATCTCTAGAACCTCACTCTCGGGTCGATGAGGGCGGCGACGACGTCGACGATGAAGTTCGTCACCGCGACGATCACCGCGAGCATCGCGACGATGCCCTGGACCGCGACGAAGTCGCGGGCCGACAGGTACTGGTTGAGCTCGAAGCCGAGCCCGCGCCACCCGAAGGTGGTCTCGGTGAGGACGGAACCGCCCAGGAGCATGGCGATCTGGAGTCCCATCACCGTGATGATCGGCACGAGGGCGGGACGGAACGCGTGCGTCCGGACGAGCCGCGCCTCCCGGACGCCGCGTGAGCGGGCCGCGTCGACGTACTCGGAACCGAGCGAACCGATCATGTTCGCGCGGACGAGCCGGAGGAAGATGCCGGCGGTGAGGAGTCCGAGCGTCAGTGCCGGCAGGACGGCGTGCGCCAGCACGTCCCCGATGACCTGCGCGTTGCCGGTGCGGAGCGCGTCGATGATGTAGATGCCCGTCGCACCCGGGATGTTGTCGAGGACGAGCGACACCCGGGTGGAGGCGCGGTCGCCGAGCGGGAGCCACCCGAGCCAGACGGAGAAGACGAGCTTGAGCAGCAGGCCGCCGAAGAACACCGGCGTCGCGTAGGTGAGGATCGCGAGCGCACGGAAGAGGACGTCCGGCCACTTGTCGCGCATGTACGCGGCGAGCATGCCGAGCGGGATGCCGAGCACCAGCGCGACGATGAGCGCGTAGAAGACGAGCTCGGCGGTCGCACCGCCGTAGGTGACGATGATCTCGGTGATCGGCCGGTTGTCGGTCGCGGTCGTCCCGAAGTCGCCGCGGACGATGTTGCCGAGGTACTCGATGTACTGCACGAAGACCGGTCGGTCGTAGCCCGCGGCGTGCAGGCGTTCCTGCAGCTGCGACGGGGTCAGTCGACCGCCGACCGAGGCGGTGATCGGGTTCCCGATGACGCGCATCAGGAAGAACACGAGCGTCACCAGGATGAAGACGGTCGGGAAGATGAGGAGGAACCGGACGAGGACGTACCGGCCGAGTCCGCCGCCCTGGCCCTTGGCACGTCGCTGTGCCTCGGGCTTGGTGGGGTCGGTGGCCAGTTCCGAGCTCGCCTCTGGGGTGCTGAGGGTCACGGGGGCGGGTGCCTTTCGGTGCCGTTCGGGACGCGGTCACGGGGGCGCTCCTCGTGGGAACGCCCCCGTGGGCCGGAACCGGTCTTACTTGGAGAGGGTCGCGTACCGGAACTTGTACGAGGAGTCGAGGGTCAGGCCCTTGACGTCCTTGGCCGCGACGGCGACCGACTTGCCCTGCAGCAGCGGCAGCGTCGAGATCTGCGTCGCCTCACGCTCCTGCGCCTGCTCGATGAGGTCGGCGCGCTTGTCCTTGTCGGACTCCTGCTGCTCGTCGGAGATCAGGCCCTGGATCGTCGGGTCGTCGTAGTGGTTCTGCACGAAGTTGTCCTTCGTGAAGAACGGCGACAGGTAGTTGTCGGCGTCCGAGAAGTCCGGGAACCAGCCGAGCTGGTACACCGGGTAGGCGTCCTTCGTGCGCTCCTGCGCGTACGTCGTGTAGACCGTCGACTGGATGTTCACGGTGAACAGGCCCGAGTTCTCGAGCTGCGTCTTCAGTTCGGCGTACTCGTCGTCCGACGTCGAACCGTAGTGGTCCGGCGCGTACTGGATGTCGAGCTGCACCTTGCCGGTGACACCCGCCTTCGACAGTGTCTCCTTCGCCTTGTCGACGTCCGCGCCGCCGTTGCCGTCGCCGTAGAGCTCCTCGAAGGGCTTCGCGGCGCCGGTCAGGCCGTCCGGCACCATCGAGTAGAGCGGCGAGTAGGTGTCGTTGTAGACGTCCTTGGCGAGCTTCTCGCGGTCGACGACGTCGGCCACGGCCTGGCGCACGGCCAGCGCCTTGGTCTCGTCGGCGTCCGACTGCTTCGCGCCGAACGGCTGCGTGTTGAAGTTGAAGACCAGGTAGCGGATCTCACCTCCGGGGCCGTCGGTGACCTTGACCTTGTCGTCCTTGCGGAGGTCGGCGATGTCGGTCGGCGTCAGCGAGCGGTACGCCACGTCGACGTCGCCCTTCTGCACGGCGAGCTTGAGGTCGGTCTCCTTGGTGTAGTAGCTCGCCGTGACCTCGTCGGTCTTCGGCTTGCCCAGGAGGCCGTCGTAGTTCTTGTTCGCCTTGTACTGGATCGTGTCGTTCTCCTTGTACGAGGTGATCTCGTACTGCCCGGCGAACGCCTTGCCCTTGACGATGTCAGCCGCCGGGGTGAGCTTGTCGGCGGAGAACACCTGCTCGTCGACGATCGGGCCGGCGGGGCTGGAGAGCACCTGCGGCCAGGTCTGGTCGGCGTGGTCCAGGTTGAACACGACCGTCGTGTCGTCCGGCGTGTCGATGCTCTTGAGGTTGGCGAGCAGGGACTGCGGGCCGTTCTCGTTGTTGATCTTCAGCTCGCGGTCGAACGAGAACTTCACGTCGCTCGACGTGAGGTCGTGGCCGTTCGCGAACTTCAGGCCCTTCTTGAGCGTCACCGTGTACGTGGTGTCGTTCGTGAACTCGCCCTTGGTCGCGATGTCCGGCTTCACGTCGGGGCTGCCCACCGGCGTGTTCATCAGGAACGGGAAGACCTGGTTCTGCACGGCGAACGAGCCGTTGTCGTACGAGCCCGCCGGGTCGAGCGACGTGATCTTGTCGGTCGTCCCGATGCTGATGCCGTTCAGCGCGGTGTCGCTCACGCTGCTGCTCGCGCAGCCGCTGAGCACCAGCGCCGTCGCTGCCACTCCGGCGCCGAGCGCGATGCCGCGCTTGCCCCACTTGGTCACGGATGCCATGTCCGATGCCTCTCTCGGTGATGAATGCAAGGGTCCTGGGCCGGAGGTGGATCGACTGTGTGCCCGGCCAGGAACGCTCATTGCTATCACCCTGTCACGGAACTCCACGAACCGAGAGCGATTTGTTTACACCGCTGTAATGCACGGTCGCGTCGTCTGGTGCATCATCCGTGCGTGCTCGGACGGCGCGTCGCGCAGTATTGTTGCGCGATGCAACGCGGGCGCGGCCGGGTCGGGTCGCGCGCGGCGGGGCGCGGCGGGCCCGCGGG
>NZ_JAUZED010000132.1 GCF_030705415.1 Curtobacterium sp. A7_M15
AGCCGGAGTCGAGCTTCACGGCCGTGTTCCCACCGAGGACCTCGGGCACCGACGCGACCGGGCCGGGGATCTTCGACGAGGACGACGACACGGTGTGCACGGTGCCGTCGGCCTGCGCGGCCGAGACGCCGAACGCGGCACCGCCGAGGACGAGCGCGCCGGTCGTGGCGAGGGTGATGGAGGTCTTCAGGCTCTTGCGCATGGTGATCGTTCCTTTGCTGTCGTCGCGCTCGGCGCGGCTGCTGTGTGCGCGCCGAACACACCCTGGTGCAGGGTGGAGAACCAGCTATCTGCGGCTGGTGAGCGCCTCCGGGGTGGTTCCCCGGTCGATGTCAGTGATTCGGCACCCTCGCCGAGCCGGATTGGTCCGGATCGAGATCCGTCAGAGATCGACGTCCGCGAGCACCCGGTCGTCGCCGCGGAGCCGCACCTGCACGCTGGCGATGTCGTCACGCTGCACGTCGGTCGAGGCGGAGAGGCCACGGGCGTCCTCGCCGGCGGCCGACCACGACGCCACGGTCTGCACGGACCCGTCGTCCCGCACGACCACGAGGTCGTACATGACGGACCCGTCGGCGGCCCAGGACCTCCCGCCGTAGGAGCAGCCCCAGTCGAAGCGGGTGCCCCACGGTTCGCCGCTGACGGTCAGGTCGACGTCGAGTCCCCGCTCGCCGACGAGCGAGTACCGGTCCGCCGACGCCGCGCCCGACCCGGCCTGGACGGACGGGTCCACCCGTGCGGTGCCGACCGCCAGGCCACCGAGCACCGCGGCGACCACCGCGGCGGCCGCTGTGGCCGCGACCCAGAGGCGGCGGCGACGGCGACGGTGTCGAACGCGGTGCGCGACGGACGCGAGGGTGCTCTCGGAGCCGGTGTCGCGCCTCCCGTCCGAGTCCGCGATCTCGACCGCCTGGTCGGCCGGCAGCTTGGACAGCAGGCCCGGGAGACCGACGAGCTCGGCGACGGCGGCTGCACAGCGGTCGCACGTCTCGAGGTGCCGCTCGTACTCGAGCCGCTCGTCCGGCGGCAGGGAACCGAGCACGTAGGCGGTGTCCCACTCGGCGTAGCGGTCGTCGCTCATCGCGTCACTCCTCGTTCCTGCAGTGCGAGCCGGAGGGCTCGCAGCCCGTAGTGCAGCCGTGACTTCGCGGTGCCCTCGGGAATCTCGTGTCGTCGGGCGATCTCGGGGACCGTGTGCCCGAGCCAGTAGGCGTCCACGACCACCCGGCGGTGGTCGGGACTGAGCGAGGCGAGGGCGTCCGCGACGACGATGCGGTCGAGCACGGCGTCGGTGCGGTCCGCCTCGACCCGGTCGACCGGCGACTCGGTGCCGCGTTCACGGCGGTTCCGGGCGGAGCGCGCGTCGTCGACGACGAGGTTCCGGGCGACCGTGAAGAGCCAGGCCCTCGCGCCGTCGGGGGTGCGCTCGAGGACGGCCGGCCGCTGCCACGCGCGCACCATCGTCTCCTGCACCACGTCCTCGACCGTGTCGCCGTCCCGTGTCAGGTGCCGGACGTACCGGGTGAGCGCGTCACCGTGTTCGCGGTAGAGGGTCGCGAGGAGCTCGTCGGCTCCCCTGCCCGTGGCCATCACTTCGCCAGGTCGAGGGAGAACTCGACGGAGCCCTTCGGGTCCACCGTGACGAAGCCGAGCGACGGGGCCTCGACGCCGTAGTCCTCGAAGGTGATCGGGATGCTGCCGGCGACCTGCACGGTGCCGTCCTTCGCCACCGCGACCTGAGCATCGGCGGTGACGGGCCGCTCGACGCCGTGCAGGTCCATCGTGCCGGTGAGCGTGACGTCCTGCGTGGAACCGTCGAGCGCGCCCGAGACGTCGACGGGCTTCGTCAGTGTGAACGTCGCCGTGGGGTGCTGGTCCGTCTGGAGCGCGGTGTCGCGGAAGTACGCGTCGCGGGCGGACTCGGGCGTGGTGATCTTCGCGACCTCGACCGTGACCGTCGCCGTCGTCAGGGATCCGCCGCTGACCTCGGCGCTGCCCTCGACGTCCTTCGTCCGTCCGACCACGTTCACATCCTGCCCCTGCAGCGTCTCGTGCACCCGGTAGCCGGCGAACGAGTCGCCCGTGCTGGTCCAGGTGCCGTCCGCCTCGGCTGCACTGAGCGTGCCGGACCCGCCGGACGGTGCGGCGCTGACGGACGGGGCGGCGGCGGCCTGCCCGTTCACGGTGTTCGCGTAGATCACCGGTCCGGCGATGGCGGCGGCCGCGCCGACGACCACGACGCCGGAGGCGATGCCGATGACGACCTTGGTGCGTGTGCGGAGTCCCATACCCTTCCAACGAGGTGGCAGGGCGGATCGTTCACCGGCGACCGGTACGAGCGGCGGATCGTCCACCGGCGTTCGGCATGATGGGTCGGTGGACATCGTCATCGCCGGCTGTGGCGACCTCGGGATCGAGACCGGCCTGCGGTTCGCCGCCGCCGGGCACCGCGTGATCGGGCTCCGGCGGCGGGGCGAGCTGGTCCCCGCCCCGCTCACCGGGCGGAGCGTCGACCTGCGCCGGTCGGTCCCGGAGATCCCTGCGAGCACGGCGGTGGTGGTCGTGGCCGTCGCCGCCGGGAGCCGCGACGTGGACGAGTACCGCGCGACCTACGTCGACGGGCTGCGGAACGTCCTGGACGGCGTCGACGCCTCCGGTGCGACGCCGCGGGTGGTCGTGGTGTCGTCGACCGCCGTGTACGACGTCGACGACGGCAGCACCGTCACCGAGGACACGCCGGCGGCCGGCGCCACCGCCACCGCGGACGTCCTCGTGGAGGCCGAAGCGCTGCTCCGCGACCGGGCCCCTGACGCCGTGCTCGCCCGGCTCTCGGGGGTGTACGGCCCCGGACGGGAACGTCTGATCGACCAGGTGCGGGGCGGCACGGCACGCCGCTCCCCGGCGGACGGCGTCTCGCCGCACACGAACCGGATCCACCGGGACGACGCGGCCGCGGCGCTCGTGCACCTCGCGACGGTGGACGACCCCGCTCCGACGTACCTCGTGACCGACGACGAACCGGTGCGGCTCGACGACGTGTACGCGTTCCTCGCCGCCGAGCTCGGGGTCGACGTGCCGCCGAGGGCCGACGGCGGCGCCGGCGGTCGGCAGGGTGCCGGCGACAAGCGCCTGTCGAACGCCCTCTTGCGGTCGACGGGATGGGCGCCCCGGTACCCGACCTTCCGCGAGGGCTACCGCGCCGTGCTCGCCGGCACGGGTACCCGGCACCCCTGACCCCGGCGCGCTCGGTACGATCCGGACGTGCACGCACTCGCCGTCCGGTCCCACACCACCCCCACGCTCGTCGTCGCCGTGGCGCTCCTGTGCATGTCCGGGACGGCGCTCGCGCTGCTCTGGTCGGTCATGTGGGTGCCGGTGTTGGTCACGGGGACGGGAGCATCGCTGTTCCTGTGGCCCCTCGTGCTGGCGGCGTCGCTCCTGCCGTGGTGCGGGGTCGTCGCGGCGCTGGTGCTCGGCGGCGTCGCACTCCGGCACGGTGAGCGTCGCGGGCCGACCGCCGTGGTCACCACCAGCGCCGTGGTGTCCGTGCTCGCGCCGATCGCGCTGTGGTTCGGCGGCCCGTTCCCGGCCGTCGGCTGACCGGCGCGTCGCACGGCGCCTCAGTGGTACCGGTGGTCCTGGATCGTCAGGCGCGGCCCGAACGACGGCTTCCGGAACCCCGAGCCACCGATGAGCCGCACGACGCGTTCCCGGTGTCCCCGCCACGGTTCGAGCAACTCGAGCATCCCGTCGTCGTCCACCGGCCCCCCGGTCAACGCCCACCCGACGAGCGCCGGCACGTGGAAGTCACCCACGCTCGGGGAGTCCGGATCGCCGTGGGCGCGCTGCGCGGTCTCCGCCGCCGTCCACCGCCCGATGCCCGGGACCGACTGCAGCCGAGCGGACACGACGTCACCACCGCGGCCGAGTGCCAGTGTCCGTTCGAGCGCCGGCGCCACCCGGACCGCCCGCATCACCGTCGCCGAGCGCCCCGGTTCGATGCCGGCCCGGTGCCACTCCCAGCTCGGGATCGCACCCCACTGCGCGGCGGTCGGCGGGACGAACATGTCCGCCGGTGCCGGACCGGGAGCCGGCGTCCCGTAACGCCGCAGCAGGTACCGCCAGGCGCGCCAGGCCTGCCGGGAGGTGACCTTCTGCTCCATGATCGCGGGCACCAGCACCGCCATCACGGTGTTGGTGCGGAGCAGGCGGAGCCCGGGCTGCCGGTGTCGGGCGTCGACGAGGAACGGGTGTCGGGACACATCGAGGTCCGACCAGTCGTCACCCCGACCGAGCAGTTCGGGAGCGTGCGTCACCGCCCACGCGGCACCGTCGCCCCACGCCGAGACCGCGATGGCGTCGGGACCGGCACGGCGCACGAGCACCGAGGCCGGGCCCTGCGGCGTGCGGAGCGCGAGCCACGTGTCGGAGCCGACCACCCGGAAGGCGGGGTCACCGGAGCCGCGCTGCAGGGGCCGGAGCGTCGCGCGGACGTCCACCGCGCCTCCTGGCCGGTAGACCGTGTCGACACGCGGAACGGTCCCGCCGACACAGGGGTCGGCCCCACCGAGGCGCGGGACGGCCCCGTCGATCGACGACACGGCCGCGCTGTCCCGCCCCGCAGCGCCCTCGACGCCGCCGGCGGCGGAGGACGGAACGGTGAGGGACACACGCAGGATGGTAATGCGGAACCACCGTCAGTCATGATGGGCATGTCCCAGTGCACCCCGACGACGGAGTTCCCCATGCGCATCGGCATCCTCACATCCGGAGGCGACTGCCCCGGCCTGAACGCGGTCATCCGCGCGATCGTGCTGAAGGGCATCGCGATCTACGGACACGACTTCGTCGGGTTCCGCGACGGGTGGCGCGGAGTGGTCGACGGCGACATCGTCCCGATCGGTCGCAAGGACATCCAGGGCATCGCGAAGCAGGGCGGCACCATCCTCGGCACGAGCCGGACGAACCCCTTCGAGGGTCCGAACGGGGGCGTGGAGAACATCGAGCGCACCCTCCAGCGTCACGGCATCGACGCCATCGTCGCGATCGGCGGCGAGGGCACGTTGGCCGCGGCGAAGCGGCTCACGGACGCCGGGCTGAAGATCGTCGGCGTCCCGAAGACCGTCGACAACGACCTCGGCGCCACCGACTACACGTTCGGCTTCGACACCGCGGTGGCGATCGCGACCGAGGCCATGGACCGCCTCCGCACGACCGGCGAGTCGCACTCGCGCTGCATGGTCGCCGAGGTCATGGGTCGGCACGTCGGCTGGATCGCCCTGCACTCCGGCATGGCTGCGGGCGCGCACGCGATCCTCATCCCGGAGCAGAAGACGAGCATGGAGCAGATCGCGGCGTGGGTCCGGGCGGCCTACGACCGTGGTCGGGCCCCGCTCGTCGTCGTGGCCGAGGGCTTCGTCCCCGACCACGAGGACAACGCGCACACCGAGCGTGGTCTCGACGCGTTCGGACGGCCGCGCCTCGGCGGCATCGGCGAGCGCCTCGCGCCGCTCATCGAGGAGATGACGGGCATCGAGACGCGGGCCACCACGCTCGGCCACATCCAGCGCGGCGGAACGCCGACGGCGTACGACCGGGTGCTCTCCACCCGGCTCGGGCTGGCGGCCATCGACTCGGTGGTCGAGGAACGCTGGGGACGCATGGTCGCGCTGCGCGGCACCGACATCGAGCACGTGTCCTTCGAGGAGGCGCTCGGCGAGCTCAAGACCGTGCCGCAGGCCCGGTACGACGAGGCCGCCATCATGTTCGGCTGAGCGGCGGGGCGCGGCTGCGGCGCGGCTGGGGCGCGGCCGCGGTGCGGCGGGGGTGTACCTGGTCGAATCGGGCGTAGCTGGTCGTTCCTTCCGACCAGGTACGCCCGATCCCGTCAGGCATCGCGAGCGTGATGGGAAAGAACCTGCGCACGGGAGGCGCGGGTAACGTCCGACGCGTGACCCGCGCAGTCCTCGTCTCCAGTTCCACCCCGCCCACCGTCACCGAGGTCGACGTCGCCGATCCGGCCGAGGGCGAGGTCCTCGTCGACGTCACGTACTCGAGCGTCAACTACAAGGACGGCCTGGCGCTCGCCCGGAACCCCGGCGTCGCGCGGATCGACCCGCTCGTGCCCGGCATCGACGTCGTCGGCACCGTCGCGGCCCTCGGACCGGGCGTGCACGAGGTCACGATCGGCGATCGGGTCGTCGTCAACGGCGCCGGACTCGGCGAGACGCGGCACGGCGGCTGGGCGGCGCACGCGGTGGTGCCGGCGGGTTCGCTCGTCGTACTGCCCGGATCGATCGACGACTCGTTCGCGGCCGCGATCGGGACCGCCGGGTTCACCGCGATGCTCAGCGTGCTCGCCCTCGAGCGCTTCGTCGAGCCCGGCAGCGGACCCGTGCTCGTGACGGGTGCGTCCGGCGGGGTCGGCACGGTGGCGATCGCCCTGCTCGCGGCCCGCGGGTACGAGGTCACCGCGTCGACGGGCCGCGCCGCGAACGAGGCCTCGCTCCGTGCCCTCGGCGCGACCGAGGTGGTGGACCGGGCGACGCTGTCCGAGCTCGGGCGGCCGATGCAGCGGGCACGGTGGGCCGGCGCGGTGGACAGCGTCGGGGGCGCCACCCTCGCGAACGTCCTCGCCGCGACGACGTGGGGCGGTGCGGTGACGGCGTGCGGCCTGGCGCAGGACTCCGCGCTCCCGACCACGGTGATGCCCTTCATCCTCCGGGCGGTGTCGCTGCTCGGCATCAACTCCGTCGACGCCCCGCTGCTGCTCCGGCAGCAGGCGTGGCAGCGGCTCGCGACCGATCTCGACCCGGCGCTGCTCGCGGGCGTGACGCGGGTCGCGGGACTCGACGAGGCGATCGCGGTCGGACCGGAGATCGTCGCGGGGAACGTGCACGGACGCACCGTCGTCGCCGTCGATCGCTGAGAACAGAGCGCTGAGCGCCGCGCGCCGAGCGCCGAGATTTCACAAGCGTTTGCATATTGACACGTTAGGATTTGAGTACAGAACACCTGACCCTGTGAGGAGCCCGGCATGCCGGTACCCAAGTCCACCGTCGAGAACTCGCCGCGGAAGCTCCTGCGCGACGTCGTGCTCGAGAAGATGCTCGCCGCGATCCAGGACGGCACGCTCCAGGCCGGCGAGCGCCTCAACGACGACGAGCTCGTGCAGTGGCTCGGTGTGAGTCGCACCCCCATCCGCGAGGCGATCGCCAAGCTCGTCGACTACGGCCTGGTCGAGATGGAGGCCAACCGCTACACCCGCGTCGCCACTCCGACGGGCAAGCAGGCTGCCGACACCACGCAGGTCCTCGGCGGGTTCGTCGAACTGGCTGCGCGCTGGGGCGTGCCGAAGCTCGACGACGCCGCGGCGAAGGCGCTGACGGAGCACCTCGAGGCCGTGCGTTCGTACTCCGAGCAGCAGGACAAGCGCATGGACGCCGAGCTCGAGACGGTCATCTCGCTGCTCGTCGACGCCGCCGACAACGAGCTGCTCGACAAGTTCGCCGAGTCCCTCCTGCCCCGCGCGCGGTTCCTCTCGCTGGCCCAGGGTGCATGGCAGTTCTGGGACTACAAGCACTCGGTCGACCCGCTGCGCGCAGCCATCGCGAAGCGTGACGGCGACGCTGCCGCCGCCGCGATCCGCGCGCTGACCGCGACCGCCGAGCAGCAGGCGGACGAACTCCGGGCTGCCGGGACCGCCGCCGCGGGCTGAGCCGACCTGCGATCCCCGGCCGCCTGGGCCACGATGGACGTGTGAGCACCAACGACGACGTCCTCGTCCGGGCGGCCGGGGTCCGCGTGACCCGGTCGGGCCGCGACCTCCTGCACGACATCGACCTGACCGTCCGGCGTGGGGAGCACTGGGCGCTCCTCGGGCCGAACGGCGCCGGGAAGTCCACGCTGCTCGCGGTCCTCGGCGCCACCGGACACCCCACGGCCGGCACGGTCGACCTGCTCGGTCGGCGACTCGGACGCGTCGACGTCCGGGAGCTCCGCGAGCACATCGGGCACGTCGACCCCCGCCACCGGATGCTCTCGCCGCTGACCGTGTTCGAGACCGTGCTCACCGGCCTCACCGGCACGACCGACCTCATGATGCGGTGGAAGCCGACACCCGGCCAGATCGCCAGCGCGGAGCAGCACATCGCCGACGTCGGACTGGCCGATCGTCGGGACGCCCGCTGGCCGGTCCTGTCACAGGGCGAGCGCGGACGGACGCTCATCGCCCGGGCGCTGATGTCCGAACCGCAGCTGCTCCTGCTCGACGAGCCGGCGACCGGGCTCGACGTCGCCGCGCGTGAGCACCTGCTCGAGACGGTGGACGCCCTGCGTCACCGGCACCCCGACCTCGGGAGCGTGATGGTGACGCACCACCTCGAGGACCTGCCCGCATCGACCTCGCACGCGATGCTGCTGCGCGACGGGGCTGCGGTCGCCCAGGGCACCTCGGACGAGGTCATCACCTCCTCGGCGGTCTCGCACGCCTTCGACTTCCCGCTCGCGATCCTCCGGGCCGAGGGTCGCTGGGCCGCTCGCCGCGCGTCCTGACCCGGGGCCCGCCGGACCGCAGCCGGGGTGCCGGAGCGCACGCCGCGCCTCCTGGCCCAACCCGCGCGCAACGGCACTGGCCGCGCG
>NZ_JAUZED010000133.1 GCF_030705415.1 Curtobacterium sp. A7_M15
CGGACGCGCGCCGTGCCTCCAGGCAGTCGGCTCCTACGAGCCGGCGGGCTCCTTCGGAGCATCGCCGGGCGACGGCACGTCGCCCGAGATGATCGGGATCTCGCTCGTCGAGAAGTCCTTCGCCCAGTCCGACTGCGCCAGGTCGGACTCCGGGTCGTTGTAGTCCTTGATGACGTCGGCGATCTCGTCCTCGTGTGCGACCGTCGGGCCGGACCCCATGAGCGGCGTCGCGGCCGTCTCGCGGGTGAAGTACACCGCGACGAGGCCGATCACCGCGGCGAGCATGAGGTAGAACGCCGGGATGTCCTCGGCCCAGCCGTAGCCGGCGTCCTTCGCGGCGTTGATGAGCGCCGAGGTCGCGAGCGGGGTGGTCCCGCCGAAGAGCGACACGGACACGTTGAACGCGATCGCGAGGGCGCCGTAGCGGATGATCGTCGGGAACAGCGCCGGGAGCGTCGACGGCATGGTCGAGGTGAACGTCACGAGGACGACCCCGAGGATGAGGAGTCCGGCGAAGACCCCGATGCCCGTGCCGGTCTGGACCAGCTTCAGCGCCGGCCACGACAGCAGGATGAACCCGATGCAGCCCGCGGCGAGCACGGGACGTCGACCGAACTTGTCGGACAAGCGCCCACCGAAGGTGATGACGACCATCATGAGGATCATCACGATCACGATGAGGATCAGACCGAACGTCGCGTTCTGCCCGAGGTTCTGCTCGAGGTACGTCGGCATGTACGACAGGAGCATGTAGTCGGTCACGTTGAACACGAGGACCAACCCGATGCAGATGATGAGCGAGCGCCAGTTCTCGGCGAAGAGCTTGAGGAACGGGGTCTTCTGCCCCTCGCGCTCGGCGGCCTGCTCCTGCTGCTTCTGGAACGCCGGGGTCTCCTCGAGCTTGAGCCGGAGGTAGAGGCCGATCAGGCCGAGCGGACCGGCGATGATGAACGGGATGCGCCAGCCCCAGCTGAGGAGGGCGTCCTCGGAGAGGCCGAACTGCAGGCCGGTGACGATCGATGCGCCGAGGACGTAGCCGGCGAGGGTGCCGAACTCGAGCCACGACCCCATGAACCCGCGGCGCTTGTCCGGCGAGTACTCGGCGATGAACGTCGCCGCGCCGCCGTACTCACCACCGGTCGAGAAGCCCTGCACGAACCGCGCCACGAGCAGCAGCACGGGCGCCCAGAAGCCGATCGAGTCGTACGACGGGATGAGGCCGATCATGAGCGTGCCGGCGGCCATCAGGATCATCGTGAGCGCGAGGACCTTCTGCCGCCCGATCTTGTCGCCGATCGGGCCGAAGACGGCACCGCCGATGGGGCGCACGATGAAGGCGGCGGCGAAGAAGCCGAAGGTCGCGACGATGTTCGCGGCGGGGTCGCCCTCGGGGAGGAAGACCTTCGAGATCGTCACCGTGAGGTAGGCGAAGATGCCGAAGTCGAACCACTCCATGGCGTTGCCGAGCGCGGCGGCGGCGACGGCACGCTTGAGCAGCGACTCCTCGACGACGGTGACGTCGTCCTCGGTCAGCTTGCGTCGTGCGCGCTTCGCGGCGCCCTTCGTGCGCAGGGGGCGGTCGCCCCGTGCGTTTCCTGCTTCGTTCGGTGCCACGTGAGTTCCTCCGGTAGTGCTGTGTCTTGCCTTCGGGCGCCCGGCGGACGGCGACGCTGCAGTCCCTGCGAACCCCGCGTCCGCCGGACAAACTCCGACAGACTATCAGGCGACCGGCGTGTCTGCCGGGTCCGTGTGGTAGAAGCCGTCAGCGGTGACGGTGCGAACCGCTACCATCGTGGGTACCGCGCCGCACGTGCGTGGACACTCAGGCACCTCACCACGGACTCGGTGCCGCACAGAGCGGTCGCAGCACCGCACGGAACGGAAGGCCCGCCATGCCGAAGCCCATGCCCGAGAAGCCCACGGTCGACGGACTCGAAGACGTCTGGGGCCCGGTCTGGGAGCAGGACGGCACCTACCGCTTCGACCGTTCCGCCGCCGGCGACCGCAATGCCGTGTACTCGATCGACACCCCGCCGCCGACCGCCTCCGGCTCACTGCACATCGGGCACGTGTTCTCGTACACGCACACCGACCTCAAGGCCCGGTACGAGCGGATGCGCGGCAAGCACGTCTTCTACCCGATGGGCTGGGACGACAACGGTCTGCCGACCGAGCGCCGGGTGCAGAACTACTACGGCGTCCGCTGCGACCCGCAGCTCCCCTACGACGCCACGTTCGTGCCGCCGTTCGAGGGCGGCGACAACAAGTCGTCGAAGGCCGCCGACCAGATCCCGATCTCGCGCCGGAACTTCATCGAGCTGTGCGAGCGCCTGACCGTGCAGGACGAGCAGCAGTTCGAGCACCTCTTCCGCACGCTCGGCCTCTCGGTCGACTGGACACAGTCGTACCGGACGATCGACGACACCTCGCGGGCGAGCGCGCAGCGTGCGTTCCTCCGCAACCTCGAGCGCGGCGAGGCCTACCAGGCCGACGCCCCGACGCTCTGGGACGTGACGTTCCGCACCGCGGTGGCCCAGGCCGAGCTCGAGGACAAGGAGATGCCGGGCGCGTACCACGGCATCGCCTTCCACCGCACGGACGGCGGGGACGACGTCGTCATCCAGACCACCCGTCCCGAGCTGCTCCCCGCGTGCGTCGCCCTCGTCGCGCACCCGGACGACGAGCGCTTCCAGGACCTCTTCGGCACCACCGTGCGCTCCCCCCTGTTCGACGTCGAGGTCCCGGTGCTCGCGCACCACCTCGCGCAGCAGGACAAGGGTGCGGGCATCGCGATGGTCTGCACCTTCGGCGACACCACCGACGTGGTCTGGTGGCGCGAGCTGCAGCTGCCGAACCGCGCGATCATCGGGTTCGACGGCCGCGTCCGCTCGGACGAGCCCGCCTGGATCGAGTCCGAGGGCGGCAAGGCGCTCTACGCCGAGATGGCCGGCAAGACCGTGTTCTCGGCGAAGAAGGTCGTCGTGGACGCCCTCACCGAGTCCGGCGAGCTCATCGGCGACGTCAAGACCATCAACCACCCGGTGAAGTTCTTCGAGAAGGGCGACAAGCCCCTCGAGATCGTGTCGACCCGCCAGTGGTACATCGTCAACGGTGCCCGCGACGAGCAGCTGAAGTCGACGCTCCGCGCCCGCGGCGAGGAGATCGCCTTCCACCCGGACTTCATGCGCGTCCGGTACGACAACTGGGTCGGCGGCCTCTCCGGCGACTGGCTCATCTCGCGCCAGCGCTTCTTCGGCGTGCCGCTGCCGGTCTGGTACCCGCTCGACGCCGACGGCAACCCGGTGTACGACCAGCCGATCGTCCCGACCGAGGCGCAGCTCCCGGTGGACCCGGCGTCCGAGCCGGCCCCGGGCTACGAGGAGTCCCAGCGCGGCGTCGCGGGCGGGTTCCAGGGTGAGCTCGACGTCATGGACACCTGGGCGACCTCGTCGCTGACCCCGCAGCTCGCGGGCAAGTGGGAGTCCGACCCGGAGCTGTACGACCTCGTGTTCCCGTACGACGTCCGCCCGCAGGCGCAGGACATCATCCGCACCTGGCTCTTCACGACGGTGCTCCGCAGCCAGCTCGAAGCCGACACCGTGCCGTGGAAGCACGCGAGCATCTCCGGCTTCATCGTCGACCCCGACCGCAAGAAGATGTCGAAGTCGAAGGGCAACGTGGTCACGCCCCTCTCGATCCTCGAGCAGCACGGCGCGGACGCGGTCCGGTACTGGGCGGCCTCGTCGAAGCTCGGCACCGACGCGGCGTTCGACCCGCAGAACCCGAAGCAGATCAAGGTCGGACGCCGTCTGGCGATCAAGGTCCTGAACGCCGCGAAGTTCGTCTACGGCTTCCCACTGCCCGAGGGCGCGCACGCCGTGACCGAAGCACTCGACGCCGACATGCTCGCCGAGCTCGGTGCAGTCATCGAGCAGGCCACGACGGCGTTCGACTCGTTCGACCACGCCCGGGCCCTCGAGGTCACGGAGCGCTTCTTCTGGACGTTCTGCGACGACTACCTCGAGCTCGTCAAGGAGCGCGCGTACGGCACCGCGACCGAGTCGACGCACGAGACGCAGGCGAGTGCGGTCCTCGCGCTCCGCGCCGCGATCGACGCGCTGCTGCGCCTGCTGGCACCGTTCCTCCCGTTCGCCACGGAAGAGGTCTGGGCCTGGACCCACGAGACCAGCGTGCACCGCGCCTCCTGGCCGACCCGGGCCGAGCTGCCCGTCCAGGCCGAGCCGACGGGGCTGCTCCCTGCCGTCGGGCAGGCCCTCATCGGCATCCGCGGGGCGAAGACCGCGGCGAAGGCGTCCCAGAAGACGCCCGTGACGCGCGCGGTCGTGCAGGCTCCGGTCGAGACGCGGGCGCTCATCGAGCGCGCGGCGGTCGACCTGGCGGCCGTCGGCCGCATCGAGAACCTGTCGTTCGAGGACGGCGCGGAGCTCGCCGTCACCGAGATCGAGTTGGCCGAGCAGCAGGCGTAGGCCCGGCCCGGCAGACGGACGACGACACGACCTGGAGGCACGGATGCAGTTGGGCAGACGCTGGAACGTGGGTGCCGAGGTACCCGGGCAACTCCCCGAGACGATGATCGTCGCCGTGCGGGAGGTCGAGGACGAACTCGCGCAGGAGTCCGTCGACACGGCGGGGTGGGGGTGGACGCTGACCTTCCTCGAGGGCAAGCCGATGGTCGCGCTCGACGACGGCACCGCGATCCACCTCGACGACGCCGGCCGTGCGCAGGTCACGAACCCGGACGACGCCCCCGAAGAGGACTGAGGGCGCGCATCGCTTGGTGAGCAGCAATGGTCGGGCTCCGCGGGGGAACCCGACCATTGCTGTTCACGATGCGAGCACGCGCGCTACTTCGCGAGCCAGCCCAGCAGGACCTCGTTCACCTCGGCGGTGTGCGTGGTGAGCAGGCCGTGCGGGGCACCCTCGATCTCGACGTACTCCGCGTGCGGCAGTGCCTTGGTGAAGCGGCGGCCGGTGGCGTCGATCGGCAGGATGTTGTCCGCCGTGCCGTGCACGATGAGCGCCGGGACGGTGACCTTCGGGATGTCCTGGCGGAAGTCGGTCGGCCAGGTCAGCGGCGCCGCCGCCGACGCGATCGAACCGGAACCGGCAGCGACGTTCCAGGCGTTGCGGACCTGCTCCTCCGAGATCCGCGTGCCGAGGTTCTCGTCGAGGTTGAAGAAGTCCTGGTAGAAGTTCGTGAAGTACGCGTACCGGTCCTTCTCGACGTCGGCGGCGATGCCCTCGAAGAAGGACATCGGGCCGGCGCCGTCCGGGTTGTCGTCGGTGATCGCCAGGAACGGCTCGAGCGAGGCGAGGAACGCGACCTTGGCGATCCGGTCCTCACCGTGGCGGGCGATGTAGCGGGCGATCTCACCGGTCCCCATCGAGAAGCCGACGAGGATCACGTCCCGCAGGTCGAGCGTCTCGAGCACGGTGTGCAGGTCGTCGGCGAAGGTGTCGTAGTCGTAGCCGGTCGAGGGCTGCGAGGACTGCCCGAAGCCGCGGCGGTCGTACGTCACGACGCGGTAGCCGGCGTCGAGGAGCGGCGGGACCTGCCCTTCCCACGAGTTGCCGTCGAGCGGGAACCCGTGGATCAGCACGATCGGCTGCCCGGTCCCCTTGTCCTCGTAGTGGAGTTCGATGTCGACGCTGTTCTCGGTCCCGACGGTGATGGCACCCATGGTCGTTCCTTCCCTGCACTTCGCGGAGAACGGTCGTTCTCCGTCGATGTGCCTTACACTAGAGAACGATCGTTCCCCGCGCAACTCGGGAACGGTGAACACGCAGGGAACGGGGTACGACATGGCTACGAGCACCGTCGAGGCGGACACCAGGGCGCACATCGTCGAGGTCGCCGACCAGCTCTTCTACGCGCGCGGCATCCAGTCCGTCGGCATGGACGAGATCCGCACCGGCGCCGGGGTCTCGCTCAAGAAGCTGTACGCGGCGTTCCCCGGCAAGGAGCAGTTGATCGCCGCGGTCCTCGCCGGACGCCACGACATCTGGGAGCACGGGGTCCACGGCGCGGTCGACGCTGCCACGACCCCGCGAGAGAAGCTGCTCGCGGTCTACGACTTCCTCGAGTCGTGGTTCGGCGACGACACCTTCCGCGGCTGCGGCTTCATCAACGCGTTCGGTGAGCTCGGGGCGACCTCCCCCGCCGTCGCCGAGATCGCCCGGGCCCACAAGGACTCGTTCCAGCACTTCGTGCAGGACCTCGCGGCCTCGGTCGTCCGCGACCCCGCCGCCGCCGAGGAGCTCGCCGCACAGCTCGCCCTCCTCGCCGAGGGCGCGCAGACCACCGCCGCGATCGCCGGCTCGACGACGCCGGCGCGGCACGCGCGCCGGGCAGCCGAGACCCTCATCGACGCGGCGACGCACGCCTGAGACGCGACCACCTGTGGGACGGGAGGCGCGGGTCGGGTCCGCACCGCGCCTCCCGTCCGACGGCGTCGCCGGTCCGTAGGGTGGAGCGATGGCAACCCCGTTCGATGGACCGAGCACCCTTCCCTACGCCCTCCCGCCGTTCCGCGAGGTACGGCTCGAGCACTACCGCCCCGCGTTCGACGCCGGCATGGCCGAGCAGCGCACCGAGGTCGAGGCGATCGCCGCCTCTCCCGACGAACCGACGTTCGAGAACACCCTGGTGGCGCTCGAGCGCACCGGGCAGCTCCTCGCCCGCGTGAGCCACGTCTTCTTCACCCTGTCGTCGGCGGACTCGACGCCGGAGCTGCACGACCTCGAGGCCGAGGTCTCCCCGCTCCTCGCCGCGCACCGCGACGCCATCACCCTCGACGGGCGGCTCTACGCCCGGGTCGCAGCGGTCCGGTCCTCGCTCGGCGAGCGTGACGACCTCACCGACGAGGACCGCCGGCTGGTCGAACGGACCCACACCGAGATGACCCTGGCGGGCGCCGGGCTGGACGACGCCGGCAAGGAGCGCCTCACCGCGATCAACCAGGAGCTCTCGACGCTCACGACGACCTTCGAGCGGAACCTGCTCGAGGACACGAACGACCTCGCCGTGCACGTGACGGACGACTCGGAGCTGTCCGGCCTCGACGACGGCGCGAAGTCCGCCGCCGCCGGTGCCGCCGCGGACCGCGGGCTGGACGGCTGGCTCATCACCCTGCCGCTGTACACCGGGCACCCGTGGCTGGCGTCGCTGACCGATCGTGGGCTGCGGCGGCGGATCATGGAGGCGTCGCTCTCCCGCGGTCGACGGGGCAACGAGCACGACAACCGGGACGTGCTGCTGCGGATCGTGCGCCTCCGGGCCGAGCGTGCCGAGCTCCTCGGGTTCCCGAACCACGCCGCCGTGGTCACCGCCGACGAGACCGCGGGCACGCCCGAGGCCGTCGACGGACTGCTGTCGTCGCTCGTGCCCGCCGCCGCGGCGAACGCCGACGACGAGCGAGCCGTCCGTGCCCGGGTGGTCGGTCACGACATCGAGTCGTGGGACTGGGCCTTCGCGACCGAGCTCCTGCGCGGCGAGCAGTTCGCGGCGGACAGCTCCGCACTCCGCCCGTACTTCGAGGCCGACCGAGTGCTGCACGACGGTGTGTTCCACGCCGCCGGCGAGCTGTACGGCCTGGCCTTCACGGAGCGGCCTGACCTGCACGGGTACAACGACGAGGTGCGGGTGTTCGAGGTGCACGGCTCCTCCGGTGAGGAGGAGGGGCTCTACCTGCTCGACCTCTACACACGGGACGGCAAGCGCGGCGGCGCGTGGATGAACCCCGTCGTGGAGCAGTCCGCGCTGCTCGGGACGCTGCCCGTCGTCGTCAACAACCTCAACGTGGCGAAGCCGGCCGCCGGGTCCCCGACGCTCCTGATCCAGGACGAGGTGGAGACGCTCTTCCACGAGTTCGGCCACGCGCTGCACGGCCTCATCGCCCGCACCACCTACCCCCGGTTCTCCGGCACGAACGTGGAGCGGGACTTCGTCGAGTTCCCGTCCCAGGTGAACGAGATGTGGGTGTCGTGGCCGTCCGTCCTGGCGAACTACGCCAAGCACCACGAGACGGGTGAACCCCTGCCGCCGGAGCTCGTCCTGGGGCTCAGCGACTCCGCCGGGTTCAACGAGGGGTTCGCGACGACGGAGTACCTCGCCGCGGCGTTGCTCGACCAGGCGTGGCACCGGCTCTCCGCCGCCGAGGCCGCTGCGGTGACCTCGGTCGAGGACTTCGAGCGGTCTGCTCTGGAGTCAGCCGGCATCGCGGTCGAGGCCGTCCCGCCGCGGTACTCGTCGACGTACTTCGCGCACACGTTCTCGGGCGGGTACGACGCCGGGTACTACGGGTACATCTGGTCCGAGGTGCTCGATGCCGACACCGTGGAGTGGTTCCGCGACAACGGAGGGCTCTCGCGCTCGGCCGGTTCGCAGTTCGCGTCGAAGCTGCTCGGCGTCGGAGGGGCGAAGGACCCGCTCGAGGCGTACCGGGACTTCCGCGGGCGCGATGCCGAGGTCGGGCCGCTGTTGCGGCGTCGCGGACTGGAGTAGGGGGCGCGCGCGGCGCGCGGCGCGTGGTCTTCCGCGCCCCGCCACGGGCATTGCGCCCCGGCTCTCCGGGGCGCAATGCC
>NZ_JAUZED010000134.1 GCF_030705415.1 Curtobacterium sp. A7_M15
GCGCCCGCGCGCCCGCGCCCCCGCGCCCGCGCCGCGGCGGCCCTACTTCCGCGTCACCCAGCGCGCCCGGACGGCCAGCCCCACCCGGAGCACGGCACGCAGCGGCCACAGCCACCACGCCCGGTACTTCCGCGACAGGAACCGGTAGGCGCTCCGGTGGTGCTCGATCTCCATGCGGCGGCGGTTCGACGAGGTCGAGTGCGCCCCGGTGTGCGTGACCACGGCACTCGGCACGTACACGTTCGTCCGTCCGGCGAGCCCCACGCGCTGCCCGAGGTCGACGTCCTCGAAGTACATGAAGTACGTCTCGTCGAAGCCGCCGAGCTCGCGGAACAGCGACGTCCGGATGAGGAAGCACGCGCCGGACAGCCAGCCGGCCTCACGCTCGACGACCTCGGTGGTGGACCAGTACCGCTGGCTCCACGGGTTCGCCGGCCAGAAGCGTGAGAACGCCGCGTGCCCAAGGCCGGTCCGCAGTGACGGGAGCTGGCGGGCCGAGGGGTAGGTGTCACCCTGCTCGTCGAGGATCCGGGGACCGAACGACCCGCCGGACGGCAGCCGGTCGGCCGCGGCGACGAGTTCGTCGACGGACCCCGGCGCGAGGACGACGTCGGGGTTCGTGACGAGCAGGAACTCCGGCCGGACGTCGGGCAGCACGTCGTCGAGCGCGGCCAGGGCGGCGTCGATGCCGCCGCCGTAGCCGCGGTTCCCGCCGGAGGACACCACGACCGCCCCGTACGACTCGCCGATCGCCCGCAGCGCGTCGAGGTCGGCCGAGCCGTTGTCCGCGATGACCACGGCCACGGGGTCGCTGGACGCCCGAGCGATGCTCTCGAGGAACGGCCGGATCGTCTCGCCCGTGTTGTACGTGACGGTGAGCACCGCGACCCGGGTCATCGGACGCCCCCGGCGACGGCCCGGTAGGCGTGGGTGTGGACGGCGGCTGTGGCCTCCCACGTGAACGAGGCGGCCCGCGCCAGTGCGGAGGCCCGGTGGGCCGTGGCGAGCGCGGGGTCGTCGAGCAGCGACGCCATCGCAACGGCGAGGTCCTGCGCGGAAGGCTCGGTGTAGACGGCCGCGTCGCCGCCGACCTCCGGCAACGACAGGCGCCGGGTCGTCAGCACGCACGCGCCGGTCGCCATCGCCTCGACCACCGGCAGGCCGAACCCCTCGCCGAGGGACGGGTACACGACGAACTCCGCGCCGCCGAGGAACCCGGAGAGGTCCTCGAGTGGCAGGTACCCGGCCTCGATCACGTGGTCGGCGTCCTGCAGCGCGTCGAGCCGTTCGATCGCGGCGTCGTCCCACCCGCGTGCGCCGGAGAGCACCAGCCAGGGGGTGTCCGACCCCGTGAGCGCCCGGGCGTCGCGGACGGACGCGTAGGCGTCGAGCAGCGCGGTGACGTTCTTGCGCGGCTCGATCGTGCCGAGGAACGCGATCCACGACGCGTCGTCCGGGAGGGTCGCGGCGATCCGGGCGTCCTCGACCTCGGCGGTGGAGGGCTCGTGGAACACGGTCCGGTCGACCCCGAGCGGGGCCACCCGGACGTCCGCACGGATGCCGGGGACCACGCGCCGGGCCTCCGTCGCGGTGGCGGCGCTCGGCACGATGACCACCGGACGGGTCCGCAGCGATCGACGGCTCCACCACGTGAAGAACGTCCGCTTGAGGCGCGAGTGCCACTCGGGGTTCGAGAAGAACGTGGCATCGTGCAGCGTCACCACGGAGCCGCGGCGCCACGAGAACGGGAAGGTGTAGTGCGGGGAGTGCAGCACCGTGGCGCCGAGACGTCGACCGAGCGCCGGCAGCCCGGTCTGCTCCCACAGGAAGCGCAGCGGCACGGAGTCCGTCCACGCCGGTGCCGTGTGCAGCGTCAGGTGCGGTGCGATCTCGCGGAAGTGCGCGGCGTGCACGGGCCGGACGACGAGGTGCACGTCGAGCGCCGGGTCGGTGAGGTGCGACACGACCCCTTCGACGTAGCGGCCGACGCCGCCGAGGTTGCGCGGTACCGCGGTCCCGTCGATGAGGACGGTGGTCTGCGGCACGCCTGGTTCCTTCCGGCCGGGGACGCCGCGGCCGGGACCGGCGACGGGGGAGACCCCAGGATAGCCCGGTCCGCTCATGCGTCCGGGTCCACGGCGCTCCGCGGGACGGACGCGACCCGCGTCTCGCGGAGCCGCCGCGCGAGGTGCGCGGGGAGGTGCCCCGTCACGTCGGCCAGTGCTGCCAGGACGAGCCGCGCCTCCCGTCTGGTGCGACCGGACCGCAGTCCCAGCAGGCCGCGCCCCGTGGTCCGGACCGCCGCCCGCAGGACCGTCCGCCACGGCGCGTGCCACAGGGCGACGACCAGTCGGTTGCGGGCGTTGCGGAAGACGAAGAGGTCGCTCTGCACGCCGGACGACGCCGAGTGGTCGTGCTCGACGACCGCGCCGGCCGCGTACTCGACCCGCCATCCGCGACGGCGGAGCCGCCAGGCGAGCTCGGTGTCCTCGTAGTACATGAAGAGCGACTCGTCGAGGAGCCCGACGTCGTCGAGCGCGGGCCTCCGGAGTGCGGAGGCGCCGCCCGAGAACCCGAAGACCTCGCGGTCCGCCGTCCGGTCGGCTGCGCCGAACCAGTCGCGGTCCATGCCGTTGCCGTCGCGGTCGACCCGGACGCCCGTCGAGTTGAGGCGGACCTCGCCGTCCGCGTCGGGCACCCACAGGTGGCCGGCGTGGTCGCGGAGCGCGCGTCCGGCGGGGACCGCTGATCCGGCCTGGAGGCGCGACCAGCGCCCGGCGAGCACGATGCGGCCCGTCACGGCCGCCACGGCCGCGGGGGCGGCGTCGAGGTGGTCGCGGAGGGCCGCGACGAAGCCGGGAGCGGGCTCGGCGTCGTTGTTGAGGAGCACGACGACGTCGGCGTCCGCGTGCCGGATGCCCGTGTTCGCCCCGGCGGCGAACCCGCCGTTCGTGTCGCGGACCAGCACCGTCGCGTCCGGCAGTTCGCGGCGGAGCACGGCGACGGAGTCGTCCGACGACCCGTTGTCCACGACGATGACCTGGTCGGCCGCTCCGTCGTCGAGCACGGCGCGGGCGGCCCGGACGGTGAGGTCCGCACGGTTCCAGTTGACGACGACGACCGCGGTGCGGGAGGCGCCGTCGGGGCGCGTCAGTCGAGCTCCTCGATGGAGGGCTTCGCGTAGACGCTGCCGACGGCGTCGCCGAACGACGGGACCTCGAACGAGTCGCACTCGGGCAGGTCGTGCAGGTGCCGGCCGGCCGAGTCCATCATCGACACGTTGATGAAGTACTTGCCGGTGCCGAAGTTCGTGTCCGTGATGCGGAGCCGGAGCTTCCGGCGCCCGTGCAGCGGCTCGAGGTGGACCCCCATGATGCCGGTGGTGGTGCCGTAGACGACCTGGCCGGCGGTGTTGTTGATCTGGACGGCGGCCTCCCAGTCGGCGACGCCGTCGAGGTGCTCGAACTCCATGTCGACGACGAGGTCGTCACCGGGCAGGACGTCGGCGCGGTGCTCCTTGCCGTCGGCGTGGACGGTCGCGCCGAGGACGGTGCCGCGACCCACGGCGACGTCGGCGCTGAGCTCGCCGGAGCGGCGCTCCTCGAGCACGTCGCGGAACTTGCTGACCGCCTGCACGGCGTCGCCGTCGTGCAGCACCTTGCCCTTGTTGAGGAGCACGACGCGGTCGCACATCTCCTGGACCTGGCTGAGCGAGTGCGTGACGATGATGATCGTCTTGCCCTGCTCCTGGAACGAGCGGATGCGGTCGAGGCACTTGCGCTGGAACGCCTCGTCGCCGACGGCGAGGACCTCGTCCACGAGCAGCACGTCGGGGTCTGTGTGCACGGCCACGGCGAAGGCGAGTCGCACGTACATGCCGGAGCTGTAGAACTTCACCTGGGTGTCGATGAAGTCGCCGATGCCGGAGAACGCGAGGATGTCGTCGAACCGCGCCTCGGTCTCCTTGCGGCTCAGGCCGAGCAGCGACGCGTTGAGGTAGACGTTCTCGCGACCGGACAGGTCCGGGTGGAAGCCGGCGCCGAGCTCGAGCAGCGCGGCGAGACGCCCCCGGCGCGAGACCGTTCCGGACGTGGGCTGGATGATCCCGCCGATGGCCTTGAGCAGCGTCGACTTGCCGGAGCCGTTCTGGCCGATGAGCCCGACGGTCGTCCCGGCCTGGATCGACACGGTGACGTCGTCGAGCGCCCAGAAGTCCTGGCGGTGCTTGCGACCGGCGCGGCCGAGCGTCACGATGCGCTCACGGATGGTGTTGTCCTTGCGGACGGTGAACCGCTTCCGGACGTGGTCGACGACGATGACGTCGGGGCGCTCGTCACCGCGCTGCTCGGCGGCGGGTGCGACGGGAGTGCTGATGGCCATGGTCTAGAGCTCCTGCGCGAAGTTGCCCTGCAGGCGCGAGAACACGCGCTGCGCGCCGATGAGGCAGAACAGGCCGATGACGAACGCGATGCCGAGTCGGAGCATGAGGTGGTCCGGGTAGACGACCTTCGCCGGGTCGTGCAGCCAGATGGCGTTCTGCATCCCGAGGACGGACAGCGTGAGGGGGTTGTTCGTGTAGACGGCGAGGATCCAGTCGACCTTGAGCCGCTGCACGACCATCGAGTACGAGTAGACGATGGGAGACGCCCAGAGCAGCACCATGAGCCCCACGTCGATGAGGAACTGCACGTCGCGCAGGTAGACGTTGAGTGCAGCCAGCACGAGGCCGATCGCGGCACCGTAGACGAGGATGACGAGCAACGACGGGATGAGGTAGACGAGTCCCTCGTGCCAGGGGAACACCCCGATGACCAGGGTCGCAGCGATGAGGATGGCGAACTGGATGACGTAGTTCACCAGCGCCGCGCCGACGCTCGCGAGCGGGAAGACCTCGCGTGGGACGTAGACCTTCTTGATCAGGCCGCTGTTCCCGACGATCGAGCTGGTGGAACCGGCGACGATCTCGCTGAAGAGCGTGTAGGCGCTCAGACCGGTGAAGACGTAGATCGCGAAGTTGTCGATGCCCTTGGCCGCGCCGAGGATCTGCCCCATCACGAAGTAGTAGATGAGGAGCTGGGTCAGCGGCCGCACCAGCGTCCACACGAACCCGAGCGCCGAGTCCTTGTACCGCGCCTTGAGGTCGCGGCGCACGAGCATGCCGAGCATCTCGCGCTGCCGGAAGACGTCGCGCAGTTCTCGCCAGGTTCCTCGGATGGCACTCGTCGGAGCGCCGACCACGACCAGGGGCTCCTTCGCGAGCGCGGCCATGCGGGCTTGATCGACCATGTGTCTCTTCGTTCGTGGGGCAGGACCGGGACAGCATACTCGGCGGGCCTGCGGGCCGGGCAGCGCGCAGCGGACTGGGCGACAGGCGTCGCGCACCCCCGTGCGGGGGTGAATGTGCGCGATAACAACCCTCAACCTTCACTTTGGGGTTACCGTTGACGCAACCCGGACCCTTGTCAACATCCACAGGACGGCCCGTCAGCATGCACTTCGCGTCACGGCCGATCGCTGCGTTCGCGGTGGTCGGTGTTCTCAGTCTCCTCATGGCGGGTTGTACCGCCGGGGGAGACGACGACCCCACCGCGTCCCCGACGCGCTCTGCCACACGGACTCCGTCGGCGTCGGCGACAGCCACCCAGGGCCCCTCGTCGACCCCGTCGCCGAGCAGCTCCGACGACGCGGACGACAGCCCCTCGGCGTTCCCCGGCTCCGGGCAGACGACCGAGCCCGACGACGACCCGTCGGACTTCCCGGCCACCGCCGTCGTCACGTACGCCGGGTGGGACGCCGGCAGCCGGACGCTCCAGGCCGGCGGGCTCGTCTCGGGGACGACGAACACCTCGGGCACGTGCACCTTCACCGCGACGAAGAGCGGGGTCACGCGGACCCTGACCAGCACGGCGGAGGCCAGCGCGTCCTCGGTCAACTGCGCGCAGGTCGCGTTCCCGGCGGCGCAGGTGTCCAGCGGCACCTGGTCCATCACCCTCGACTACCGGGTCGGCGCACAGTCGACCACGTCCGACCCGATGACGGCGGAGGTGCCGTGATGCGATCCATCCGAACCCAGGGGCGACGACGCCCGCTGCGGTCGTCCCTCGCCCTCGTGGCCGCCCTCGCGGTGGCCGTGAGCGGCCTGACGTTCGGCACGGTGCTGTCCGAGCAGACGACGACGGAGTCGGCCTCGGCCGCGACCGCCGCGTCGTTCGACCCGGGCAACATCATCAGCGACGTGAACTTCTACAACGGGTCGGCGATGAGCTCGTCGTCCGTGCAGTCGTTCCTCAACAGCGTCGCCCCGAACTGCAAGCAGGCGTCCGGCGGCCCGGCGTGCCTCAAGAACTTCTCGCAGAACATGAGCGGGATCGCGGCCGTGTCCGGTCGGTGCTCCGCCATCAACGGCGGCGTGAAGTCGGCGGCCACGGTCATCGCGCAGGTCGGCGCCGCGTGCGGCATCAGCCAGAAGGTCCTGCTCGTGCTCCTGCAGAAGGAGCAGGGCATCGTCACGACGAACAGCCCGACGAGCTACATGTACCTGCACGCCACCGGGTTCGCGTGCCCGGACACCGCGCCGTGCGACCCGAAGTACTACGGCTTCGGCCAGCAGGTGTACGCCGCGGCGCTGCAGTTCAAGCGCTACCAGGCGTCGCCGACCTCGTGGGCGTACCAGGCGGGCCGCAACAACTCGATCCTCTACAACCCGAACGCCGCGTGCGGCCGCAAGACGGTCTACATCAAGAACCAGGCGACCGCCGGGCTGTACATCTACACGCCGTACACCCCGAACACCGCCGCGATGAACAACCTCTACGGCACCGGTGACAGCTGCTCGGCCTACGGCAACCGGAACTTCTGGCGCATGTACACCGACTGGTTCGGCTCGCCCACCGGCGGCAGCTCGCCCGCCGGGCACGTCGACTCCGCGTCCGCCGGGTTCCGGCAGGTCACCGTGAGCGGCTGGGCGTACGACCCCGACGTCGCGACCAGCCCGATCCGGGTGGCGTTCTACGTGGACGGCGTCGGCAAGAAGACGATCACCGCCGACGGCGCGCGCTCCGACCTCGGCAGCCAGCTCGGTGCCGGCAACACCAGCCACGGCTTCACCACGACCCTGACCGGGATCTCCGGGGGCAGCCACAACGTCTGCGTGTTCGGCATCAACCAGGGTGCCGGCGCCAACGCGCTGCTCGGCTGCCAGCAGGTGACCGTCCGGACCGGCGCGCCGTTCGGCAAGCTCGACCAGGCCACCCTCGCGGCGGACACGCTGAGCGTCCGCGGCTGGGCGATCGACCCGGACACGAAGTCCTCGATCCCCGTGCAGCTCCGCGTCGACGGCGTGGCGAAGAAGGCCTGGACCGCCAGTGCCTCGCGCACCGACGTCGGGAAGATCTACCAGGGCTGGGGCGACGCCCACGGCTACTCCGCGAGCATCAAGGGCATCGGCGCCGGCAAGCACACGATCAGCACCTGGGCGAAGGACACCTCCACCGGGAAGTGGACGCAGCTCGGAGCGAAGACCGTGACGAAGGCCAGCGGGTCGCCGTGGATCGTCATCGACGAGGCGTCGTCGACCGCTCCCGGCAAGCTCAAGATCCGCGGCTGGACGGCCGACCCGGACACGGTCGCGCCATTGCGCGTCCACCTCTACCTGGACGGCAAGGCCCTGACCTCGTTCACCGCCGACCAGACCAAGGCAGGGCTCGACAAGGCGCTGCCGGGCTACGGCGACGACCACGCGATCCTGTTCACGCGCAGCAGCGTCCCGGCCGGCAAGCACCAGCTCTGCATCATCGCGATCAACGTCGGTCCCGGCGGCAACAGCAACGTCTGCACGACGTTCCAGACGCCGACCGGTCCGCCCAAGGTGAAAATCGAGTCCGGTTCGTCCCCGACGCTCGGCTCGCTGCAGGTCAACGGCTACGCGGTCGACCCGGACACGGTGCAGCCGATCGGCGTGACCTACACGGTGGACGGCAAGAAGGTCACCACCGGCACGGCCGACCAGGTGAGCGCCACCGCGGCGAAGGCGTACCCGGGGTACTACTCGAAGCACGGCTTCCAGGCCGCCCTCACCGGCATCGGCCCGGGCAAGCACACCGTGTGCGTCGTCGGGACGAACGTCGGGGGTGGGAAGGACGCCAGCGCCTGCAGCACGGTCGCGATGACGTCCGGCAACCCGGTCCTGCTCCTCGACGAGGTGTCGTCGCCGGCGGCCGGCCAGGTGAAGGTCCGTGGCTGGACGATCGACCCGGACACCGCGTCCCCGATCCAGGTGCACGTGTACGTGAACGGTGCCGGAGCCAAGTCGATCACGGCGAACGAGGCCAAGGCATCGCTCGGCACCACCTACGGCGGGTACGGGGCGAACCACTCGTTCTCGACGACGGTGTCCGGCTACAAGGCGGGCAGCACGCAGGTCTGCGTCTACGCGATGAACACCGGTGCGGGGGCGAACACCACGCTGTGCCGGACGATCACCGTGAAGTAGTGGGCTGACGGCCCGACCGGGCGCGACGCATGACGGGAGGCGCCCCACCAGCTGGTGGGGCGCCT
>NZ_JAUZED010000135.1 GCF_030705415.1 Curtobacterium sp. A7_M15
CTCCTGCATGTCGAGGCGGTCACCGAGGCCGCGCAGCTGCACGATCTCGGTCTCGGTGAGGGACAGGTGCTCCTTCGGAGCGAGCTGCGACCACTCGCCACGCGGGATCTCCACGAAGGGGGTCGGGTGCGCGACGGCGGTCTCCGGGATCGGCATGGGAACGAGCGTACAGACGGGAGGCGCGGTGCAGGTGAGCAGGCCTGCTCACCGGCACCGCGCCTCCCGTTCGACGTCCGTGCGCGTCTGCGGGCGCGACCCGTCAGGCGGGCAGGGCCGCCTCGATCGCGGCGATCACCTGCGGCGCGTCCGGCTTGGTCGTCGGGCGGAACCGCGTGACCGTGCCGTCGGGCGCGACCAGGAACTTCTCGAAGTTCCACGTGACCCGGCCGGCCTTGCCGTCGGCGTCCGGGGTCTCCTTGAGCGCCTGGTAGAGCGGGTGCGCGCTCTTGCCGTTCACCTTGACCTTCTCGGACATCGGGAAGGTGACGTCCCACGTGGTGGAGCAGTACTCGTCGATCGCCTCGGACGAGCCGAGCTCCTGCAGGAACTGGTTGCTCGGGAAGCCGAGGACCGTGAAGCCACGGGGGCCGTACTCCTTCTGGAGTGCCTCGAGCTGCTCGTACTGCGGCGCGAGTCCGCAGCGCGACGCGACGTTCACGACGAGCACCGCCTTGTCCCCGAACGCCCCGAACGTGGTGTGCTCGCCGTGCAGGGTGGTGATCGCGATGTCGTCGAAGCGTCCCATGTCCCAAACGTTATCCCCAGCCCTGCTCGTTCGCAGGGTCGTCGCCCAGGCAGACCGTAGGATCGTCCCCATGTGTGGAATCGTCGGCTACGTCGGCAGCAACAGCAGCCAGGACGTCCTCCTCGGTGGTCTCCGTCGGCTCGAGTACCGCGGCTACGACTCGGCGGGCATCGCCGTCGTGGACGGGGCATCGGACCTCGCCTCTGCGAAGAAGGCGGGGAAGCTCCAGGCCCTCGTCGACGAGCTCGAGTCGCACCCCATCGCCGACGGGGGCACCGGCATCGGCCACACCCGCTGGGCGACGCACGGCGGCCCGACCGACGGCAACGCGCACCCGCACCTGGCCGACGGGGGCAAGCTGGCCCTCATCCACAACGGCATCATCGAGAACTTCGCCGAGCTCCGCGCCGAGCTCGAGGCCGAGGGCGTCGAGTTCCTCAGCGAGACCGACTCCGAGGTCGCCGCGCACCTCGTCGCGCGGTCGTTCCGCGCGACCGGTGACCTGACCGCCGCGATGCAGCAGGCCGTGCAGCGGCTCGAGGGCGCGTTCACGCTCCTCGTGGTGCACGCCGACCAGCCCGGCGTCGTCGTCGGCGCCCGTCGCAACTCCCCGCTCGTGGTCGGCCTCGGTGACGGTGAGAACTTCATGGGCTCCGACGTCGCCGCGTTCGTCGCGTACACGCAGCGCGCCCTCGCGATCGGGCAGGACGAGATCGCCACGATCCGTCCCGACGGCGTCGACGTCATCCACTTCGACGGCACCCCGGCGTCGCCGAGCGAGTTCGAGGTCAACTGGGACGCATCGGCCGCCGACAAGGGCGGCTGGACGTCGTTCATGGCGAAGGAGATCAGCGAGGAGCCCGAGGCCGTCGCCAAGACGATCCTCGGCCGCGTGCACGACGGCGCGGTGACGCTCACCGACCTCGACCCGATCGCCGACCGCCTCGCGCAGGTCGACCGGGTCATCGTCATCGCCTGCGGCACCGCTGCCTACGCTGGCATCCTCGGCAAGTACGCCATCGAGCAGTGGGCTCGCGTCCCGGTCGAGGTCGAGCTGGCGCACGAGTTCCGGTACCGCGACCCGGTGCTCGACGGCCGTACGCTCGTCGTGTCGATCAGCCAGTCCGGCGAGACCATGGACACGCTCATGGCCGTGAAGTACGCCAGGGAGCAGGGCGCGCAGGTCCTCTCGATCTGCAACACCCAGGGTGCGACGATCCCGCGCGAGTCCGACGCGGTGATCTACACGCACGCCGGCCCCGAGGTCGCCGTCGCGTCGACGAAGGCGTTCATCGCGCAGGGCGTGGCGCTGTACCTGCTCGGGCTGCACCTCGCGACCCTGCGAGGGACCCTGACGGCCGAGCAGATCGCCGAGCAGGTCGCCGAGCTCGAGGGCCTCGCACCGAAGCTGCAGCAGACCATCGACGACGCGTCCGGCATCACGGACCTCGCGCGGTGGATGGCAGACACCCGCAGCGTGCTGTTCCTCGGCCGCCACGTCGGGTACCCGATCGCGCTCGAGGGTGCGCTCAAGCTCAAGGAGCTCGCCTACATCCACGCCGAGGGCTTCGCCGCGGGTGAGCTCAAGCACGGCCCGATCGCGCTGATCGAGCCCGGCCAGATCGTCTTCGTGATCGTGCCGTCGCCGCGTGACCCGCGGTCGCTGCACCCGAAGGTCGTCTCGAACATCCAGGAGATCCGCGCCCGCGGGGCCCGGGTCATCGCGATCGCCGAGGAAGGCGACGCCGCCGTGCTGCCCTTCGCCGACGAGGTCCTGCGCATCCCGCTCGCGACGCCGCTGTTCGAGCCGCTGCTGGCGGTCGCGCCGCTGCACATGTTCGGCATGGAACTCGCCGCGGCCAAGGGCCTCGACGTCGACCAGCCGCGCAACCTCGCGAAGTCGGTCACCGTCGAGTAGTCGCTCGTGATCATCGGCATCGGGGTCGACGTGGTCGACCTGGAACGGTTCGACCGGGTGCTGTCGCGCACGCCGGCGATGCGCACGCGGCTGTTCACGCCGGCGGAGCTCGTGCGCGACGGGGAGCCACGACCGATCGCGTCGCTGGCCGCCCGGTTCGCGGCGAAGGAAGCACTGATCAAGGCGTTCGGGTCGAGTGCCGGTCTGAGTTGGCAGGACCTCGAGGTCGTCTCGGACGACCAGCGGAACCCGTCGCTGACACTGCGACAGGGGGCGCGAGCGGTGGCGGACGGGCGCGGGGTGACGAGCGTGCACCTCTCGCTCTCGCACGACGGAGGGATCGCGACGGCGTTCGTGGTCCTCGAAGGGAAGCAAGCGTGAGTGCGTTCACGGACGATCGTTGTTCGATGGTGCAGCCGCTGATCGACGGGGGCGCCTCGTGAGTGCGTTCACCGGGATCACGGTCGACCGGGAGGCGCTGATCGCCAACTACGCGACGGTCGCCGAACAGGTGGCACCGTCCGGCGTCATCGCGGTCGTCAAGGCGAACGGGTACGGCCACGGCGCAGCGGAGTCCGCGCAGGCCTTCGTGGACGCCGGCGCGGAGTGGCTCGGCGTCGCGGACATCGACGAGGGGATCGCCCTCCGCCGCGCCGGCATCGACGAGGGCGTCCGGATCCTGGCGTGGCTGCACGCCCCCGACGAGGACTTCCGTCGCGCTGCGCAGTACGGCATCACGCCCGCGGTCTCCAGCGTCTCGCAGCTCGCTGCGGCGGCGGACTCCGAGGTGCCGGCGGTGCACGTGTGCGTCGACACCGGTCTGAGCCGCAACGGCGCGGTCGAGTCCGAGTGGCAGGAGCTCTTCGAGACGGCCGCCCGACTCGCCCGCAGCGGCTCGCGTACGCGTGTCGAGGGCCTCATGTCGCACCTGTCGAACGCCTCGCGCGCCGACGACCTCGACCAGGACGCCGCGCTGCAGCGGGCGCTCGACGGCCTCGCCGCGAACGGGGTCGTGCCCGAGATGGTGCACCTCGCCGCCAGCGCCGCGAGCCTCGCCGTCCCGGAGACCCGGCACGACGTCGCCCGGGTCGGCCTCGCGCTGTACGGCCTCAGCCCCTTCCCCGACCGCACGTCGGCCGAGCTCGGCCTCCGCCCCGCGATGCGCGTGACCGCCGCGGTGCTCCGCACGGTCCCGGTGCGTGCTGGCGAGGGCGTCAGCTACGGCTACACCTGGCGTGCCACGACGGACACCCGGCTCGCGGTGATCGGTCTCGGGTACGCGGACGGCTTCGACCGCGACTTCGGGAACCGCGTCGCGGTGCGGATCGGGGACCGCACCTTCCCGGTCGTCGGCCGTGTGGCCATGAACGCCATGCACGTCGACATCGGTGACGCCGACGTCCGGGTCGGCGACGAAGCGGTGCTCTGGGGCGACCCCGCGAACGGCGATCCCGCGGTCGAGGACTGGGCCGCAGCGATCGGCACCATCAACTACGAGGTGGTCGCACGGGTCGGCCGCAGCGTCGAACGGAGGACCTCGTGAACGCGCCGCTGCGCCGGGCACAGATCGATCTCGACGCCTACCGCGCCAACCTCGACCTGGTCCGTGAGTGGATGGACCCGGTCGAGGTCATGGCGATCATGAAGGCCGACGCCTACGGGCACGGTCTCGAGCCGATCGCCCTCGCTGCGGTGGACGCGGGCATCCGGTGGATCGGTGTGCTCACGGTCCCGGCGGCCCTGCGTCTCCGCTCGATCGGTGTCGGCGAGGACGTCCACCTCTTCACGTGGCAGCACGACCCCGCACTCGACTTCCGCGACGCGATCGACTCCGCCGTCGACCTCGGCGTCTCGAACGTGCCCGAGCTGCAGCGTGTCATCGACGCCGTCGACCAGCGTCCGGCGCGGGTGCACCTCGGCGTCGACTCCGGCCTGCACCGAGACGGCGCGACGCCGGGGGACTGGCCCGCACTCGTGACCCTCGCCCGTGACGCGCAGCGCGACGGACGCATCGAGGTCGTGGCCGCGTACACGCACCTCGCCGAGTCCTCGGACGACGACGACGCGTCCGCCGTGGCGCTCTTCGACGACGCGGTCGAGCAGGCCGACGAACTCGGGCTCGACATCCCGATCGAGCACGTGGCAGCCTCGCTCGCCGGCCTCGAGCGCAAGGAGTTCCGCAAGGACATGGTCCGGATGGGCGCGAACCTGTTCGGCATCCCCGGTGCGGACGGCGTCTCGGCGGCTGACCTCGGCCTCGAACCCGTCATGACCCTGACCGCGTCGGTCGCGAAGACGAAGCGCGTGCCGGTCGACACCGGTGTGTCGTACGACTACACGTACCGCACCACCTCCGAGACCACGCTCGCGCTCGTCCCGGTCGGCTACGCGGACGGCGTCCCGCGCCTCGCCCAGGGACGAATCGAGGTCGCGATCGGCGGGAAGCGCTACCCGATCGCCGGTCGCGTCGCGATGGACCAGTTCCTCGTGGACGTCGGCGACGACGACGTCCGGGTCGGTGACACCGTCGTGTTGTTCGGCACGGGCGAGCACGACGAGATGACGGTCCTCGAGTGGGGCGATGCCCTCGGCACCATCGGCGAGGAGATCGTCTGCCGGATCGGTGAGCGCGTGCCCCGCGTGTACGAGGGCCACGAGGCCGAGGGGCACGTGGCGGAGTACCTCCGGGGGGAGCGGTGACCGTCCTGCTCGACACCGTGGTCGACTCGACCGAGGCCATGGGAGTGCTCGGAGCACGGTTGGCCGCTCAGCTGCGCGCGGGAGACCTCGTCGTGCTGACCGGACCGCTCGGCGCCGGCAAGACCACCCTGACCCGGGGACTCGGCGCTGCGCTGGGTGCCCGTGGGCAGGTGTCGAGTCCGACGTTCGTCCTCGCCCGCACACACCCGACGACCAGCGGGCCGGATCTCGTGCACGTCGATGCCTACCGCCTGTCCGATCCGGTGGAGCTCGACGACCTCGACCTCGACTGGGACGAGTCGATCGTCGTCGTCGAGTGGGGGCGCGGGTTCGTCGACGGCATCGCGGACAGCGTCCTCGACGTCGAGATCGTCCGGGGCACAGGGGCCGGTACGGATCGTCCCGATCACGCCGAACTCGATCCGGATGATGTCCCGGACGAGCCGCGTCGGGTGATCGTGACAGGCGCTGGACCGCGCTGGGCCGACGTCACGATCTGACGCAGCGGACCCGCTCGCCCGCCACCAGCCTCCGCGATCGACATCGGGTCCGCCTCATCGGTCATGACAAGGCCGTGGCCCGTGCCGCCGTGCCGCCGTGCCGCCGTGCCGCCGTGTGAGTGTCCGACGACGATCGCGCCCTCGGGGATGTCTACGTCGTCGAGAGATCCGCGCACGGCGGTTGCATTGCGCACGAGGCCCGACGAACAGTCCGCCCCCACCGACGCGCAGCGTGCCCGCGTTCGCGGGTCGTGCACAGCCGAAGACCCCCGGAGCCGTGTCTTGACGTGGTTCCGGGGGTCGTTGGTCGTGCGCGGCCTGGGGTGGTTACTTCGCTGCGGTGAGGGTGAAGGTGGTGTCGTCGGTGCCGGTGGACTTGAGGGTGCGGGTGAAGGTGGCGTCGGTGATGGCGGCGCCGGTGGTGTAGTTCCAGTTGCCGTCCTCGTCGGCGGTGACGTTCATGAGGTACTTGGTTCCGGAGTAGACGTTGACGCGGGCGCCGGGCTGGGCGGTGCCTTCGATCTTCTGCTTCTGCCCCGTGGTGAACGTCTTCGTCGTCACCGTGATCGGTGCGGTCTCGTTCTCCTCGGCCGTCAGGGTGAAGGTCACGTCCTTCACCCCTTTGGTCTTCAGCGTGCGTGTGAAGGTCTTGCCGGTGATCGGGGCACCAGTGGTGTAGTGCCACCTCCCGTCGCTCCCTGCAGCGACGTTCATGAGTCGACGGTCGTCGGACCACACCTCGATCACCGCGTACGGCTCGGCGGTGCCCTCGATGAGCTGCCGTTCCCCAGCGGTGAACGTCTTCGTCGTGACGGTGATGGGCGTGGTCTCCTCACCATCCGCGGTGAGTGTGAACTCGACGTCCTCGGTGCCCCGCGACTTGAGCGTCCGCGTGTAGGAGTCGTCCCGGATCGGAGTCGTCGTGGTGTACGACCATGCGCCGGTGTGGTCGGCCGCGATGCGTGACTCGAGTCCGTCCTCGGACGACACCTCGATCGTTGCGTATCGCTCGGCAGTACCCTCGACGAGCTGGCGTTGGCCCTTGACGAAGGTCGTGGTCGTGACCGCGATCGGCGCCGCCGTCACCTCTGCCGTGAACGTCTGGGTGATGGTCTTGTTCGCTCCGTAGTGGAAGTCGAGATCGAGACGCTCCTTGCCGACGGTGAAGCGCTGCGGGATGTCGAGCGTCCAGCTCGCGCTCTCATCGCTGGAGCCGAACGCGATCACGGCGTTCCGGTCGGTGCCGTTCACGGTGGCCCACACGTTCTGCCGGGCCACCGCGGTCCCGGTGACGGTCAGCCCGCGCCCCGGGAAGAACACCGGCCGCGACGTGACCTCGAACGGAGTTGCTGCCTCGGCCGATGCCGTGAAGGTTTGCCTGACCGTCTCGTCGCCTGAGTGGAGGTCGAGAGCGACTTCGTTCTTGCCCTGCGTGTGCTCGAACGGGATGCGGAGCGTCCAGGAGCCCTGGTCGTTTCCAGCGACGAAGGCGATCACGTCATGCGGGTCCGTACCTGCGATGGTCGCCCAGACGTTCGCCCGCCGGGGCGCGGTACCGGAGACGACCAGTACTTCGTCCGGCGCGTAGACCGGCGACGAGGTGACCTCGAGTCCGGGCGCGGCGCCGGTGGCGGTGAACACCCGGGTGATCGTCTCTCGCTCGCCGTGGTGGAAGTCGAGGCTGACCTGGTCCTTGCCTGTCGTGTGCTCGACGGGGACTCGCAGGGTCCAGGACGTGGAGTCGTCCCCGGAGTCGAACGCGATGACCGCGTTCCGGTCCGTGCCGGAGATCGTGGCCCAGACGTTCTGGCGCAGCGGTGCCACCCCTGTCACGGTGAGCTGGCCGCCTGGGGCGTAGACGAGCTGAGACGTCACGGCGAAGCCGACGGAGGACGACGCTTCCGAAACGGAGGAAACGGGAGCTGCGGATGCCACGTCCGCGCCGGAAACGGCGATGAGGGGGACGACGGCAACGGCGGTGCCGAGGAGGGTTGCGCCGATCGAGCGGGAGATGTTCACGGGATTCTTTCTGCGTGACGGGGCTTGCATGTCAAAGTACGATATTTCAACGTCATTGAATTGCTCCCGAATGCGATGCGAACGATCGCCGTCGGGTGGCGTGCCCGCGTTCGCGGGTCGTGCACAGCCGAAGACCCCCGGAGCCGTGTCTTGACGTGGTTCCGGGGGTCGTTGGTCGTGCGCGGCCTGGGGTGGTTACTTCGCTGCGGTGAGGGTGAAGGTGGTGTCGTCGGTGCCGGTGGACTTGAGGGTGCGGGTGAAGGTGGCGTCGGTGATGGCGGCGCCGGTGGTGTAGTTCCAGTTGCCGTCCTCGTCGGCGGTGACGTTCATGAGGTACTTGGTTCCGGAGTAGACGTTGACGCGGGCGCCGGGCTGGGCGGTGCCTTCGATCTTCTGCTTCTGCCCCGTGGTGAACGTCTTCGTCGTCACCGTGATCGG
>NZ_JAUZED010000136.1 GCF_030705415.1 Curtobacterium sp. A7_M15
TAGCGCCGGGCGGCGCTACGCTGCGCGGCGCGCCCGCCGCCCCTCGTGCGACCAGGCCGACGACGGCAGCAGGCTCGGCGGGAACAGACGCGAACGGAGGACCCGCGCACCGGAGGTCGAGGCGTCCAGGGCGACCCGCGCCTCCTGGACCGCCGTGAGCAACGCCGCAGCGTCCACCGATGCCGCACCGCCCGCGGCGAAGCGCTCGCGGTCGACCGCATCGACGATCGTCTCGAGGTGCGGCAGGGCCGACGCCGGCACCGACGGTCGGAGCCGTCCGAGCACCGCCCGTGCCGTCCGCGCAGCAGCAGCCGCGTCACCGGGCGGCGCGAGCCCCGGCGCGTAGCCGTGGTCGGCGACGTCGTCGAGCGCCTCACGCCAGGCGGTCACCGCCGGTGCCCGGCCGGAGCGGACCGCACCGAGTCGTGTCCGCCGTCGGACCAGCCGGACGAGCGCGGGCGAGACCAGGAGCGCCACCGCGAGCACCAGCCCGACCGCGAGCCCCAGCGGTGCGTTGCCTCCACCGCCGGTCGACCCGGCGGCTCCCGGCGCGGCGGACGCGCTCGGTGTCGGCGTGGGTGACGCTGCGGGAGCGGACTCGCCCGGGGCGGGCAGCGGCGTCTCCGGGGCCGCTGCCGAGGGGGTGCTGGTGGCCTCGGTCGAGGGCGTCGCAGCGGCGTCGGAGTCGGGGGTCGGCTCGAACGCGACCCAGCCGGCGCCCTTGATGTAGAGCTCCGGCCACGAGTGGAGCTGCCGGTTCGACACCGTGTACTCGCCGTCGGCCTGCGTGGTACCTGCCCGGTAGCCGACCGCGATGCGCGACGGGATGCCGAGCGTGCGTGCCATCACCGCCATCGCCGAGGAGAAGTGGACGCAGTAGCCCTCGCGGACCTGCAGGAACTTCGCGACGACGTCCATGCTGTCGCCGTCGTAGCCCTGTTCGACCGGAGCGGTCTCGGAGTACGTGAAGAGGTCGCTGCGGAACCACTGCTCGAGCGCGCGGCCCTTCTCGTAGTCGGTGGCAGCGCTGCCCGCGACGCGTTGCGCCGTCCGCGAGATGCTGACCGGCAGCTTGTCCGGGAGCTCGCGATCGGTCCGGAGCTGGTTGGCCGAGGGGGTCGCGAACCCACGGCCGTCGGCGCGTCCGAGCAGGCCGGAGCCGGCTATCGCGTCGAGGTACTCGCCGGCCCAGGTGGAGGCGCCGTAGACCTCGTAGGTGGCACCGCGCGGGGTCGCCGGACCGGTGGACCGCACCGTGCTCGACTCCCCCATCCAACGCCACTGCGACAGGTCGAGGTTCGTCGACCGCGACTCGATCGAGACCGCACCGGCGGGAACCGGCAGGTAGTTGCTCGACAGGCCGGTGACCCGGATCGTGACGTCGCCGCGGGTCGAGAGCCGCGGGTTGATGCCGACCGCCCACTGCTGCTGGTCGGCGGTCTCGGACTTGGCGGCGTCGGTGGTGGTCGGGACCCAGTCGCCGGTGCCGAACTCGTCGAGGTTCGCGAGCTTCAGGTATTCCGGGCGGCCGTCGGACGAGCGGTAGCGGAAGACCTCGAGCTCGTTCGGCTGCCGGAGGTCCTGCCCGAGGTTCAGCAGCGTGCCGGGGCGTCCGGGCTGCACCGGTGACTGGATCGCCCCCGTGACGCCGGACAACCAGCTCGCGTTGAGTGGCACGACCGCGGGCAGTCCCACGGCGACGACGAGTCCGATCGCTCCGACGACCGCAGCGGGGAAGGCCCGTTGGACCGGTCGGACCGAGAGCCAGAGCAGGACGAGGAACGCGATGCCGGTGGCGATCACGAGCCCGGGTGCCGCGGGCGCCCCGGTGACGACGCCCGGCACGATGAGGATCACGAGCGCCGGGACGGCGGCGAGCGCAGCGGTCGGGGCGACGGCCGCGAGGAAGAGCGAGACCCCGGCGACCCAGCCGATCGCGACCGTGACGATGAGCCGGATCGCGTCGGACTGCGGCAGCGGCGCGGGGTTCAGCCGGATCGCCGCGAGGGTCTCGCCGAGCGCACCGTTGCGGTCGAGCCACCCGAGCGGCTGCACGTCGTTCACGACCGCCGCCGCGCACGAGCAGACCACGAGCGCCGCGACGAGTGCCACGAACCGCACGCCGGGCGCCCGACGGCGGACCGCGAGCAGCGTGCCGACGAGGACGGCGGCGACGAGGACGCCGGACACCCACCACGCGATGCCCTGCACCAGCGGACGCATGGCGAGGGCGGCGATCAGGACGGGCACCGGCGCGAGCGCGACGACCCAGGGACTCGGCGAGTCCGGCCGGTCGACGTGGCCGTCGGGTTCGCGCCGCGTGCCGCTCCGCGTCGGGACCGGGCGGGTGGCGACGCCGCTCACCGGATGCTCCCGGGAGCGTGGGCGCCGGCCACGGGGACCACCAGGGTCCGCCACCCGCCGCGGTCGAGGATCCCCCGCACGACCGGGTCCGGCGGCACGATGGTCGCCAGGATCCCCCGGCTCGACCCGGTCGTCGCGGAGACGAGTTCGGCGGCCTGTTCGGCGGTGCAGTTGCCCGTGACGACGGCGGTCATGCCGTGCACGTCGCGACCGCGGACGTCCGGCAGGACCTCGGTGACCTCGCGGGCGTCGGAGCGGACCCGGACGTCGGCGAGCCCCACGAGCACGTCGGTCAGTCCGCCGGCGTCTCCCGTGTGTCGCGTGCTGCCCGACGGCCCGTCACTGACGAGCACCACCCGCGAGGTCCGCGCGGCGAGGGCGCGTGCGACGCTCGCGGCGACGACGACCGCGTGCTCGAACGCCGCGTCCCCGCCGAGGTCCGAGAGCTCGGCCAGGTCGTCGCGGCCGAGTCGCTGGTAGGACTCGCGTCGGACGTCGAGCGCGATGACTGCCTCCGGTGGCTGCGCCTGGGTGGTCTGGCGGACGTGGAGCTCCCCGCGGCGGGCGCTCTGGGCCCAGTGCACGCGGCGGATGGGATCGCCAGGGCGGTAGGGACGGAGTTCGCTGTCGTCGGCCGAACCGCCCTGACCCACCCGGCCTTCGTCGGCGGAGACGGCTCCGGCGAGTGCACCGGCGTCGATCGACGCGAGCGGGGTGGAGGCCGGGACGACGACGACCTCTTCCGCCCGCACCACCGGTCGGTCGATGCGGAGCAGACCGAAGGGGTCCTCGACGCGGATCGTCACCGGACCGACCACGCTGCGCCCACGGTGCATCGCCAGGGCCTCGACGTCGAGCACCGCCGGCGGGAGGTTCGGCCCGACGGCGGCGTACGCCTCGGCGGTGGCCATGCTGACGAGCGCGTCGTCGAGCTGTTCGCGCACGAGGAGCATCGATCGCGGACCGATCGGCAAGCTCGTCCCACCCAGGGTGATCCGCTCGCGGTACACCTCGCCGACCTGGATGATCGCGCGCGCCGTGCTCCGGCTGCCGCGCAGCGGTGCGGCGACGACGAACGCCATCACGATGCCGAGCACGACGAGCACGAGGAGGAGGAGCCCCGCGGACACCGCGACGCTCGTCGTCCCCACCAGGCCGCCGCCGATCAGCCCGATGCCGACCGCGATGACGGTCCACCCGCGGACGGTCGGTCGGGGGAACGGTGTGCGGCGGAGCAGCGCGAGGCCCCGCCGCCCGTAGCGGACCGCCCCGGAGCGCAGGGCGCCCGCACGCAGCGCGAGCGACGTCGGTGCCGGGGAGCCGGACATCAGGAGCGGACGGGGGTCGCCGTGAACGGCACGGCCGTGTCGGACACGATCCGCACGACGATGTCACGGACTGTGTCGTCGCCGGTCCCGCCGAGGCCCCGGGCGACCGGCACGAGCCGGTGCGCGAGGATGACCGGCGCCAGGGTGGCGACGTCGTCCGGTGTGACGAAGGGACGGCCGAGCAGCGCGGCGTGCGCACGGGCGGCCTGCGCGAGGTGCAGGGTCGACCGAGGGCTGGCGCCGAGCACGATGTCGGGGTGCGTGCGGGTGGCCCGGACGATCGCGACGATGTACGCCTCGACGTCGGGCGCGACGTGGACCGTGCGGACGGAGCGGATGAGGTCGCGGAGGGTGTCCACGTCGACGATCGGACGGAGATGTGCCAGCGGGTCGCCACCGCCGCGGTTGGACAGCATCTGCCGCTCGGCGTCGGCGCTCGGGTACCCCATCGTCACGCGGGCCATGAAGCGGTCGCGCTGGGCCTCGGGCAGCGGGTAGGTGCCCTCCATGTCGATCGGGTTCTGCGTGGCGACGATCATGAACGGGCTGTCCAGCTTCCGCGTCACGCCGTCGACGGTCACCTGCGCCTCGGCCATCGCCTCGAGCAGCGCGGACTGGGTCTTCGGGCTCGTGCGGTTGATCTCGTCGCCGATGACGACGTTCGCGAACACCGGGCCCGGCGAGAAGCGGAAGGTGCCGGAGGACTGGTCGAAGATGTTCACGCCGGTGACGTCCGACGGGAGCATGTCCGAGGTGAACTGGATGCGGTTCACCGAGCCGCCGACCGACGCGCCGAGGGCCTTCGCCAACACGGTCTTGCCGACGCCCGGCACGTCCTCGACGAGCAGGTGCCCCTCGGCCAGCATCACCGTCAGCGCGGTGCGGATGGCCTCGGCCTTGCCGTCGACGACGGTGGAAACGGCCGCGATGATGTCGTCGCCGACGTCCCGGATGCGCTCGATCGGGAAGGCGGGGTCGGTCGGTTCCGGCACGCAGGCCTCCTCGTCTCGGGACACGTGTCGTGCATGCTACATCGCACCGGTGACAGGGACCGGAGGATGCGTCACCGAAGTGACCGGTCGACGGACGGGAGGCGCGGTGCCGGCCCGCACCGCGCTTCCCGTCCGTCAGGCGGTCACGTCCCGGGCGCGCGCCGCCAGCGCCGCGTCCGCAGCCACGAGGACCCGCGCCGCCACGGTGACGCCTTCTTCGCGCCCGAGCTCGGTGTCCTCGTGCTCGATGTTCACCCACATCTCGGGGTCCACCTCGTGCAGGGCCTCGAGGAACGCCGTCCAGTACGCCTCGTCGTGCCCCTTGCCGAGGGCGACGAAGTCCCACGCCGACGGCTTCGGCCACTCGTTCGCCCACTCGTCGCCGCCCAGGTTCGTGCGCGGCTCGTCCGGCGAGAGCCGACGGAACGAGTTGTCGAGCACGCCGTTGATCGCCGCGTGCGGGTTGATCCGGACGTCCTTCGCGGCGGCGTGGAACACGAGCGGGCCGAGGTCGCGGACGACCGCCACCGGGTCCATCTGCTGCCAGAACAGGTGCGACGCGTCGAGTTCGACGCCCACGTTCGTCAGCCCGCCGCGCTCGACGAGCTCGCGGATCGTCGCCGGGTTGAACACGATGTTCTGCGGGTGCAGCTCGAGCGCGACCTTGACCCCGTGCTCGCGAGCGAGGGCGTCGATCTCCTGCCAGAACGGCACCGCGACGCTCCACTGGTACTCGATGACGTCGAGCGCGGCGGAGTTCCAGGCGTTCACGACCCAGTTCGGCCGCGTTCCGCCCGGTTCGCCCGCGGGGAGACCCGACATCGTCACGACGCGGTCCTGGCCGAGGCGGGCGGCGAGGCGGATGCTGCGCCGGATGTCCTCGGCGTGGGCATCGCCGATCGTCCGGTCGGGGTGCAGGGGGTTGCCGTTGCAGTTCAGGCCGGCGATGGACACCCCGGTGCCGTCGAACTGCGCGAGGAAGGCGTCGCGGGCCGCGTCGTCGTCGAGGATCTCGTCGATGTTCGGCACGTGCACCGGCGGCAGGAACCCCCCGGTGTTCAGCTCGATGCCCGTGAGGCCGTTGCGTGCGATGGCCTCGAGCGCCGCAGCGAGCGGGCGGTCGTGGAAGATCGCGTCGTAGAGGCCGAGCTTCATGCGCGCACCCCCGTGGTCTCGGTGACCTCGACGGTCGCCCCGCCGTGCGCAGCGGACCGGGCCACCGCGTCGAGGACCTCCATGTTGTGGACGCCGTCGTCGAACGTGGCGTTCGCCGGTAGCGGGTCGGTCGTGTTGCCCACCACCTCGTCGAGGAACGCACGCGCCTGGTACTCGAACATCTGGTTCTGGCCCCAGCCGACACCGGGCGCGTCCATCGCCATCCCTCCGGCGACGTAGGGGTGGTCCGGACCGAGCACGACCTGCCGGTAGCCGCCGAGCCGCGAGCCGTCGGACTGCAGTGCGAGGCCGATCTCGGATGCGCGTTCCTGGTCCCAGCGTGCGGCGCCGTGCTCGCAGAACACCTCGACGACGAGCCCGTTCGGGTGGGACGTCGCGACACGGGAGACCTCGAGCGAGCCGACCACCGTGCCGTCGCCGAAGCGGGCGTTGAACGTGGCGTAGTCGTCGTTCTCGACGTCGGCGAACTCGCCCGTGAGCGGCGCGGCCTGACCGCGGAGGGCGAACCCGGCCGCGATCGGCCGCTTCGTGACGGCCGTGGTGAACACGCCGCCGTTGACGCTCTGCACCTCGCCGGCGAGGAACTCCGCGATGTACGTCAGGTGCGAGCCGACGTCGGCGAGGGCACCGGTCCCCGGGGCCCCCGCGAAACGCCACGAGAAGGGGACGTCGGGCGAGGAGCCGTAGTCGGTCCAGTACCGAGCGGAGACGTGCAGGACCCGACCGAGCGTGCCGTCCTCGACGAGCTGCTTGATCGCGGCGAGGCCCGGGGCGCGACGGTAGGTGAAGCCGACCCGGGCGACGAGGCCACGGTCGGCCGCGAGCGACGCGGCGGACGCCATCGCCCGCGCGTCCTCGAGCGAGTCCGAGAGCGGCTTCTCGCACAGCACGTGCTTGCCGGCGGCGAGGAGCCCCTCGACGATCTCGCGGTGCAGCGTGTTCGCGACCACGACGCTCACCACGTCGACGTCGTCGGCCGCGGCGATCGCGCGCCAGTCGGTGTCGTGCCGGGCGTACCCGAAGCGTGCTGCCGCGTCGGCCGCGAGTGGCTCGTAGACGTCGCCGACCGACACGAGCCGGACGGGCGGCAGCGTGCGACCGAACAGGGACGGTGCGTTCCGCCAGGCGGCCATGTGGGCCTTGCCGGCCATGCCGGCGCCGATGACGGCGACGCCGATGCTGTCGCTCATGTTCTCTCCCTCGAGAAGTACGCGGTGGTTCTGGAACGTTCCAGAGTTCGTCGGTAGACTGTAGACGCACCAACCCATGTCCTGTCAAGGAGCCGCGTGTCCCGACCGCCGACGATCATCGACGTCGCGACCCTCGCCGGGGTCTCGAAGTCGCTCGTCTCGATGGTGATGCGGGACGACCCCGGTGTGTCGGACACCCGTCGAGCAGCTGTCCTCGCCGCTGCCGCGGAGCTCGGCTACCGCCCCAACCGAGCCGCCGCGATCCTCGCCGGCACCCGGACGCGCACGATCGGCGTCGTCGTCGACGACTTCCGGAACCCCTGGTACGTCCCGATGCTCGACGGCATCCGCGAGGCGCTCACCCCGCAGGGCCTGCGCCTCACCCTCGCGGACACCCGCGCGAACGCCCACCTCGGCTCCTCGCCGTTCGACGACCTCCTCTCGCTCCGCGTCGACGGGGTCGTGCTCGCCGCAGAGGGCTTCCCCGACCTCACGGTCCCCGTCGACACCCCGGTCGTCGTCGCCGGCGTCCGGGCCGACCTCCCGGAAGGACTCGACGTCGTCGCGTCCGACGAATCCGCAGGCGCACGCCTGGCCGCGGATCACCTGGTCGGACTGGGTCACCGCCGCATCGCCCACGTCACCGGTTCAGGAGGCCCGGCTGCCGTCCGCCGCGAGGCCACCGTCGCCCGGATGGTCGCCTCCGGCATCGAGCCGCTGGTGTACGGCGACGGCCCGACCTCGGAGCAGACCGGCTACCGGAGCACCGCCACCGCACTGCGGGACCACCCGGACCTGACCGCGGTGTTCGCCGCGAACGACGTCATGGCGATGGGCGCGATCGCCGCCGTGCACGAAGCCGGACTCCGGGTGCCGCAGGACGTCTCGGTGGTCGGCAACGACGAGACCCCGCTCGCCGCCTCACCCCTGCTACGCCTGACGACGGTCGACCCGCACAACGACGAGGTCGGGCGACTCGCAGCTGACCGGCTCGTCGAGCTGATCGGCGCGGCCGCACGGCCGGAGCCGACGCGGGTCCTCGTGCCGCCGTCGCTCGTGGTCCGGTCGACGACCGCTCCCCCGCGCGCCTGACGGCGGCGGCCGTGCGGCGCCGCGGCGCGCAG
>NZ_JAUZED010000137.1 GCF_030705415.1 Curtobacterium sp. A7_M15
GAGGCGCGGTGCGGGGCCGCCCCGCGCCTCCCGTCCGCGACACGCGTGGTCCCGGACAGCCGCGCGGACCTGCTACGGTTGGTTCCACCCCGGGCCCCCATAGCTCAGGGGATAGAGCACTGCCCTCCGGAGGCAGGGGCGGAGGTTCGAATCCTCCTGGGGGCACAGTCACTTCTCGCGGCGCGACACCCACAGGGCCACGCCACAGCTCAGCTCGCGGTCTCGACGACCCCCGGCGCGTCGCAGACCTCGGCCCACACCGCGTCGAGCGACAGCCCGACCACCCCGGCAACGGAGGCGATGGTCGAGAACGCCGGTGTCGCGATGCGTCCGGTCTCGATCTTCCGCAGTGTCTCCGGCGAGATGCCGGCCTGCAGCGCCGTGTCGAGCATCGAGCGCTCCCCGCGGGCACGGCGGAGCAGCGCTCCGAGGCGACGGCCACGGGCGACCTCGTCGGGGCTGAGCGGGAGACGGACCATGCCCCTACATTAATACCGGTCTTTCAGTACCGGTATGATCATCCCATGATCGAGATCCTCACACCGGCCGAGGTCGACCGGGCCCGCGCCACCGGAGCCCTCGTCGGCACGATCCTGCAGACGCTGCGCGAGCGCACACGCGTCGGCACGAACCTGCTCGAGATCGACCGGTGGACGAAGGCGATGATCGAGGACGCCGGCGCCGAGTCCTGCTACGTCGACTACGCCCCGTCGTTCGGGCGCGGGCCGTTCGGCCACCACGTGTGCACCGCCGTCAACGACGCGGTCCTGCACGGGCTCCCCCACGACCGCACGCTCCGAGACGGCGACCTGCTGACGCTCGACCTGGCCGTGTCACTCGACGGCATCGCCGCCGACGCCGCCGTCAGCTTCGTGGTCGGCACGCCCGACCCCGCCGACCTGGCACTCATCGACGCCACCGAACGGGCACTGGCGGCGGCCATCGAGATCGCCGGGCCCGGGGTCCGGACGGGTGACCTGTCGCACGCCATCGGCACCGTGCTCGAGGGCGCCGGCTACCCGGTCAACGTCGAGTTCGGCGGGCACGGCATCGGGTCGACGATGCACCAGGACCCGCACGTGTCGAACACCGGCCGACCGGGCCGCGGCTACACGCTCCGCCCGGGCCTGCTCCTCGCGCTCGAGCCGTGGGTGATGGCGGACACCGACGTCCTCGTCACCGACCCGGACGGGTGGACGCTCCGCAGTGCCACCGGGGCTCGGACCGCGCACACCGAGCACACGGTGGCGATCACCGAAGACGGCGTCGAGGTCCTCACGCTCCCACGCTGAGCGGCGCGCCTCCCGCGACCGCGAGTACGAGATCGACCGCGGGGAACGCCACCGCGACCGGTTGCGCCACCCCGTCGAGGGTCGTCGTGCCGCCCGTGGTCCGTCCGCGGCTCACGCCGACGGCGGAGCCGTCGACCTCGGCCCAGGGGCGCCCGCGGGCCGTGGCGCCGCAGTGGGGGCAGACGCACCCCGCGCGCACCCGGACCGGCTCGACACCGGTGGCCGACGCGACGGCGGCGAGCAGCGCCTCCCGGTCCGCATCGCGACCGCCAGCCCGACGGATCGTCACCACGACGTCCGGGAGGCGCGGGCGACTCACGCAGGCGAGCCTACGTCGGGTGGTTCAGGCGTGGGTGAGCGCGATCAGCGCGACGTTCATGGTGCTGTATAGCCCTTCGGACCGGGTCGCCTGGCGCACTCGTCCGCGGAGCACTTCGTAGCGGCCGTCGTGCTCGCGCACGAAGCCGATGACACCGCTCGCCGGCGTCGACACGCGGTGGTAGCCGTCCTCGAGTGGGACGACCTCGGTGCTGGTTGTTCGCTCCATCGCAGTTCCCCTGTCTCGTTCGTCGTCGAACGCTCCCCGAGCATACCCCGGTCCGGGGTACAACACCTGCACAGCCCGAGGTTCCACGAGGGTTCGCCCGGAGTCTGTCCGAAGCGCCGCGCGGCCTGGATAGACTCCGGGCAACAGCGCTCCGGGGCGCGGTTCCGGGGGTGCTCGGACGGTGACCACGGCGACGGACGGAGGACGGATGCGAGCGGTCCAGGGCGGATCGGCCAGGAGCAGGACGAGGACCGACAGGGGGACGCCGGGGGTGCTGGGACGCATCGCTGCGGCGCTCCTCGCCGTGGTCCTCGTGCTGGCACCGGCGGCGGCGGCGCGAGCGACGGCGCCGGTCGACCTCGGCGGTGCGTACGTCCTCGACGAGGCGAACGTGCTCAGCTCCTCGCAGCAGTCCCGGATCGAGAGCGCCGTCCAACAGCTCTACACGGACACGAAGACCCAGCTCTACGTCGTCTTCGTCCCGACGTTCACGGACCCGTCGGACCACACCGAGTGGGGTGCCGCGACGATGTCGGCGAACCAGATCGACTCCGACGGGATCCTGCTGTCGGTCGCGGTGGAGGACCGGAACTACGACGTCCAGCAGACGAACGAGACGAGCATCTCGTCGTCGGACGTCCAGTCCGCGGTGGACGACGACCTGCTGCCGGCACTGAAGCAGAGCGACTGGTCCGGTGCCGCGGTCGCTTTCGCGAACGGCCTCGCCGCCACCCAGGCACCGCCGGACCTCACCTGGCTGTGGATCCTCCTCGCCGTCGTGGTCATCGCGGTCGTCGTCGTGGTCCTCGTCATCCGGACGCGGAACAAGCGTCGGACGGCTGCCGCGACGAAGGCGCAGGAGGCGTCCCTCGCTGACCTCGAGCGGACCGCCGGTGGCGCCCTCGTGACGATCGACGACGAACTGCGCACCGCTGAGCAAGAGGTCGGGTTCGCCACCGCGCAGTTCGGCGCCGACGCCGCGAAACCCTTCGCCGACGCCGTCGCCGCGGCGCAGCAGGCCGTCCGCAAGGCATTCACGTTCCAGCAGCAGCTCGACGACGAGATCCCGGACACCCCGCAGCAGCGCGCCGACTGGGCGAACCAGATCATCGCGATCTGCGAGCAGGCCCACGCCTCGATCGAGGAGCAGACCGAGGCGTTCGATCAGCTCCGCTCCCTCGAGGACGGCGTCGAGGAAGCCGCCACGGCACTCGCGCGAGACGTCGCGGCGGCACCGGCCTCGGTCCAGCAGGCGAGCGCCGCGCTGGAGCGGGTCCGCTCGGCGTACACCGGTCGGACCCTCGCGACGGTCTCGGACAGCGTCGACCAGGCCGAGCAGGTCCTCGCCTACGCGACGGAGCGGTCCCAGGCGGCCACCGCAGCGATCGCCGCGGGCGACAAGGGCGAGGCGGTCGTCGCCGTGCGGGACGCACAGCACGCCCTGGCGCAGGTGCAGCAGCTCACGTCGAGCGCGAGCACGGCCGAGTCGAGCTTCGCCGAGGCCACCGCACGCGCCGAGGCGATGCGCGTCGACATCGAGGGCGACGTCGCCGCCGCCCGCACCCTCAGCGCCGGCGGCCCGGAACTCGCCGCCGCGGTCACCCGCGCCGAGACGGTGCTGCGGCAGGGTTTCGACCCGAAGGACCCGATCACCGCGGTCGACGCCCTCACCAAGGCCAACACCGAGATCGACCAGGCGATCGCCGCCGCCCGTGGCGCCGAGGAGCAGCAGCGTCGGGCGTCGCGGGCGCTCGACGACGCCCTCCGCGATGCCCGGAACCGGATCAGCCAAGCGCGCGAGTTCATCTCGCTGCACCGCGGCGGAGTCGGACCGACGGCCCGCACGCGGCTGTCCGAAGCGGAACGCGCGCTCGACGACGCCGTCCAGCTCGCGACGACGGACCCGGGGCAGGCGCTCCAGGCGGCTCGTGCAGCCGAGCAGTACGCGGCCGCCGCGATGGACGCCGCGAACGACGACATGGGCGGCTGGGGCGGTGGCGGCGGCTTCGGCGGCGGGGGCGGCAACGGCGCACAGCTCGGCGGTCTCGTCACGGGCATCGTGCTCGGCGGCCTGCTCGGCGGTCGCGGCGGCAGCTACGGCGGCGGCTCCTTCGGGGGCGGCGGCTTCGGCGGAGGCGGCTTCGGGGGCGGAGGCGGCTTCGGCGGGGGCGGGGGCGGCGGCGGGGGCGGCTTCTCCGGCGGCGGCCGGTTCTAGACCAGACACACAGACCAACAGCACCACGACAGGCCTTCCACGAAAGGGAACAGCAATGGCAAAGCAGACGATCTTCGGGCGCATCTCGACCCTCGTCCGGGCGAACATCAACCAGCTCATCGACAACGCCGAGGATCCCCAGAAGATGCTCGACCAGCTCGTGCGGGACTACACGAACAACATCGCGGACGCCAAGACGGCGATCGCACAGACGATCGGCAACGTCCGCTTGCTCGAACAGGACCACGAAGAGGACAAGAAGGCCGCGGTGGAGTGGGGCCAGAAGGCCGCCAACGCCTCCTCCGCCGCCGACAAGTACCGCGCCGAGGGCAAGACGGTCGAGGCGGACAAGTTCGACAACCTCGCCAAGATCGCGATCGGCAAGCAGATCGCCGCCGAGCAGGAGGTCAAGGACGCCGAGCCGAACCTCGCGTCGCAGAACGAAGCGGTGGAGAAGCTGAAGTCGGGCCTCGCCGGCATGGAGCAGAAGCTCGAGGAGCTCCGCTCGAAGCGCGACAACCTCGTCGCCCGCTCGAAGACGGCCGAGGCACAGTCCAAGGTCAACGACGCGCTCGGCAACATCGACGTGCTCGACCCGACGAGCGACCTCGGCCGCTTCGAGGAGAAGGTGCGCCGCGAAGAAGCGAAGGTCCTCGGGCAGCAGGAGCTGCAGTCGTCGAGCCTCGACGCGCAGTTCGAGAGCCTCGAGGACGTCGGCAAGGACGCCGAGGTCGAGGCACGGCTCGCCGCGCTGAAGTCCGGCGGTTCGTCGAGCATCTGACGCACTCTCGGGCGACGCCGGACCCCGGCTGACAGACTGGCACGATGCAGTTCCTCGTGGTCGGTCAGTGGCAGGGTTCGGCGTCGTCCCGTGCGATGCGCCTCGGGGACGGGGCCGCGGCGATCGCGGCCGACCTCCCGCGTGCGTCGACCACCGTCGTCGACGTCCCGGCGGGTGCCGGCGACCGGCTCGAGACGGCCGTCGCCCGGTACACCTCGGTGCTCGCGGTCGCCGAGCGGGTGGCCGAGGAGACGACGGTGTCGAGCGAGGCGGTCCTCGTCGTCGGTGGCGACGGTGCGAGCGTCCTCGGCGCCACGGTCGGGCTCGGGCCCGACACCGCCTTCGTGCGGATCGCGGGGTCGAGCGGGTTCCGGGCTCTCAACCGCGCCCAGCCCGTCGCCGCCGAGACCGCCGTGCTCCGCATCCTGGTCGACCGCGGTGACGACCTGTTCCCGGCGCTGCCGACCCTCCCCGCCTCGTCCGTCGTCGTCGCCGGCGTGCGCGGGATCGAGGACGCCGAGCGGAGTGCCCTCGACCGCGCGGGAATCGTGCACCTCGACGTCGACGCCGCCACCCCGGACGCGATCGCAGCAGCGGTGGACGCGACCGGCGCCGAGGGGGTGTTCGTGCACGTCGACCTGGACGTCCTCGACCCCTCCGAGGTCGACGGGCTGCTCGAGCCCGTTCCGTTCGGGCTGGACGGCGCCGGACTCGTCGAGCGCATCCAGGCCGCCACGCGCGGACGACGGCTGGTGGGGGCGGCCCTGACCGGGTTCGCGCCGGTTGACCCGGATCGCGCGGTCGACGACCTCGGGGTCATCCTGCGTGCCGTCGGTGCGCTGACGAGCGCGTCCCGCACCGCCTGACACGCGCGTCCCGCACCGCCCGACGGGCGCGTCCCGCACCGCCCGACGGGCGCGTCCCGCACCGCCGCCCGGCGCGTCTTGCACCGGGCGACCCTGCTCCGGACGCGGGCCGGGTGCCGGGGTCGACCCGTGCCTCCTGGACCCGGCGGACCCGTTCTCCACAGGTACGCACCGCGCCCGGCATGACCCGTGCCGTTCCGCGTACGCTCGGGGGCATGACGGACTACGACCTCATCGTGATCGGCGCCGGCGCAGTCGGCGAGAACGTGGCGGACTACGCCAACAAGCGCGGCCTGTCGGTCGCCATCGTGGAGGCCGAGCTCGTCGGTGGTGAGTGCTCCTACTGGGCGTGCATGCCGTCCAAGGCCCTGCTCCGCAGCGGGCACGCGCTCGCGGCGGCGAAGCGGCTCGACGGCGCGAAGCAGGCGGTCACGGGCGACCTCGACGCCGCCCGCGTGCTCGCCCGGCGGAACTCCTTCACCTCGGACTGGAAGGACGACGGCCAGGTGTCGTGGCTCGACTCCGCCGACATCGACCTCATCCGCGGCCACGCTCGGATCACCGGCGAGAAAACGATCGAGGTCGACGGCACGACCTACACCGCTGCCGCGGCGATCGCGGTCGTCACGGGCTCGCTGCACACCCTCCCCGACGTCCCGGGGCTGGCCGACGCGAAGCCGTGGGGCACGCGCGAGGCGACGAGCGCCCAGGCGGTCCCCGAGAGCCTGCTCGTCATCGGCGGCGGCGTCTCCGGCTCCGAGCTCGCGACCGCGTGGGCGTCCCTCGGGGCGAAGGTGACCCTCGTCGCCCGGCACGGCCTGCTCGGCGGCATGGAGCCGTTCGCGGGTGAGCTGGTCGCCGACTCCCTGCGAGAACTGGGCGTCGACGTCCGGACCGGCGTGAACCCCACGCGTGTGGACCGCGACGAGCACGGTCTGGTCACGACGACCCTCGACGACGGCTCGACCGTCGTCACGAGCGAGGTCCTCGCCGCGACCGGTCGCGCCGCGCACACCAAGGACCTCGGGCTCGAGTCCGTCGGGCTGACCGCCGGTGACTGGCTGCAGGTCGACGACACGATGCTCGTGCAGGGCACGGACTGGCTGTACGCCGTCGGCGACGTCAACCACCGCGTGCTCCTCACCCACCAGGGCAAGTACCAGGCGCGCGCGGCGGGCGAGGCGATCGCCGCCCGACACCAGGGCACGCCGCTGCACACCGAGCCCTGGGGAGCCCACGTCGCCACCGCCGACCACGCCGCCGTCCCGCAGGTCACGTTCACCGACCCCGAGGTCGCGAGCGTCGGCCTGACCGAGGCGAAGGCCCGCGAGCAGGGGCTGAACGTCCGTGCCGTCGAGTACGAGCTCGGCAACGTCGCCGGCGCCTCGCTGCAGGCGGACGGCTACGCCGGGCGTGCGAAGATGGTCGTCGACGAGGACCGCGGGGTCGTCGTCGGCGTGACCTTCGTCGGGCAGGACGTCGCCGAGATGCTGCACGCCGCGACGATCGCCGTCGTGGGCGACGTCCCGGTCGACCGGCTCTGGCACGCCGTCCCCGCCTACCCGACCATGAACGAGATCTGGCTGCGGCTGCTCGAGACCTACGGCCGCCCGGAGTAGCGGTGCGGAACCCCCTGCTCGACTCCCCCGTGTCCCGGGCGGGGTGGGTGTTCGCGACCGCGGTCGGTCTCGTCGTCGGCGTCCCGCTCTCCACGGGGAAGGTCCGGATCGTCGACGGGCTGATCGTGTGCACGGGGCTGCCGCGATGGGTGTTCCGCCGCGGAGGCACCTGCGTGGGGTCGGTGTACCTCACGCGGGACAACGACGGCGACCGGGTGCTCCGGCACGAGCGGGTGCACGTCGACCAGTGGCGGCGGTACGGCATGCTCATGCCGATCGTGTACGCGTTGGCCGGGCGGGATCCCTTGCGGAACCGGTTCGAGATCGAGGCCGGGCTCGAGGACGGCAACTACCGCTGACCGGGGCCCGGGCCCCGGCCCCACGCCGAGGTCGCACAACTCGCCGCGGGCGTCGCGGCGAGGTCGAACGACACGCTGTGGCCGTGGCGCCGAGGTCGCGCGAAGCGCCGCGCGCAGCGCGTGTGAGCGGCAGATTCCGCGACCTCGTGGAGGGGGCGCCTGTCGACGGGTCCGACCGGAGGGGCGGTGCGGGCTCGCACCGCGACGGGTCACGTCACCCTCGAGGTCGCACGACACGCCGCGGGCGTGGCACCGAGGTCGCAGGAAGTGCCGCGCGCGGCGCGCGCGAGCGGCACTTCGTGCG
>NZ_JAUZED010000138.1:0-2808 GCF_030705415.1 Curtobacterium sp. A7_M15
GGCCCGCACCGCGCCTCCAGGCCGTCACGGCGTGCGTCCAGGGCGCCACACGCGACGATCCCGCGCGTCGCGTCCTCGCGCGACGCGCCCGCCCGGACCGGGGCCCGGCCCCGACCGGCCGGACGGGCTACCCTCGTGGGCGTGACCGGCAACGATGCAGCACCGACCCGTACCGAGACCGACTCCCTGGGGTCGCGCGAGGTCCCAGCGGACGCGTACTGGGGGATCAACACCCTCCGAGCGCTCGAGAACTTCCCCATCACCTCGGTGCCGATCGCGGTCTACCCGGACCTCGTCGAGGCCCTCGCGACCGTGAAGCAGGCCGCCGCCCGGGCGAACAAGGCGATCGGGGTGCTCGACGCCGAGCGTGCCGACGCCATCGACCGTGCCGCGCAGGAGGTCCGAGACGGCCGCTGGCGCGACCAGTTCGTCGTCGACATCGTGCAGGGCGGCGCGGGGACCTCGACGAACATGAACACGAACGAGGTGCTCGCCAACCGTGCGCTCGAGCTCCTCGGCCGCGCGAAGGGCGACTACGCGTACCTGCACCCGATCGACCACGTCAACCGCAGCCAGTCGACGAACGACACGTACCCGACGAGCATCAAGCTCGCGATGATCCTCGGCGTGCGGCGGCTCGTGTCGCAGCTCGAGGCGCTGTCCGACGCCTTCGCCGAGCGGGGCCACGCCTTCGCCGACGTCCTGAAGATCGGACGGACGCAGCTGCAGGACGCCGTGCCGATGACCCTCGGGCAGGAGTTCACCGGCTTCGCGCACACCATCCAGGAGGACGTCCTCCTGCTGAAGACCGTCATGCCGCTGCTCGCCGAGACGAACCTCGGTGCGACGGCGATCGGTACCGGCATCACGGCCGACCCCCAGTACCGCGACGAGGTCCGGCGGCAGCTGCAGGTCGCGTCGGGGCTCGACATCGTGACGGCACCGGACCTCATCGAGGCGACGAGCGACGCCGGCGCGTTCATGACCCTGTCCGGCACCGTGAAGCGGAGCGCGGCGAAGCTGTCGAAGATCTGCAACGACCTCCGGCTGCTGGCCTCGGGCCCGCAGGCCGGCCTGGGGGAGATCACGCTGCCGGCACGGCAGGCGGGGTCCTCGATCATGCCCGGCAAGGTGAACCCCGTCATCCCCGAGGTCGTCAACCAGATCGCGTTCGCGGTCGCGGGGGCGGACACCACGGTCACGATGGCGGCCGAGGGCGGCCAGCTGCAGCTCAACGCGTTCGAACCGATCATCGCCCACTCGATCCTGCAGTCCCTGCAGTGGATGGCCAGCGGGTGCGCGACGCTCCGGGTGAACTGCGTGGCCGGGATCGAGGCGAACGAGGCCAAGCTCGCGGCGCAGGTGGACACGAACGTCGGCGTCGTCACCGCCCTGACGCCGTACATCGGGTACGCGGCGGCGGCGTCGATCGCGCACACGGCGCTGACGACCTCGACGCCCATCGCGACGCTCGTCACCGCGGCGGGGCTCATGGACGAGGACCAGGTCCAGCGGGTCCTCTCGCCCGCCCGACTCTCCGGGATCGAGCTGGCGACGGGGGCGATCCCGGTCGTCACCGAGGAGATGCTCGACCAGGCGGCGCGCGAGCGCTGACGCGCGGCGCGGCGCGCCGCGGCTACGGCAGCGGGGGCTCGCCGACCCGCACCTGCCGGGACAGGTCCCGGAGGTGCTCCGCTTGCTCGGCCCGGGCGGGCTCGACGTCGTCCTCGGCCGCCCGCTGCGCGGCGATCGTCCGGACGTGGTGCGCGGCCGCGATGTCGGCGTCCCGCCACCGGGCGAGCGTGAAGTTCCGCGTGACGTCCCGCAGCGGCAGCCGGATCGACTCGTCGGCCTCGATGCCGGCGAGCAGCTGCCGCATCCGGATCACCTCGGAGTCGAGCTCACCGCCCACCACGAGCACGAAGTTCGAGATGTACAGGTACACGAGCAGCAGGATCGCGCCGCCCAACCACCCGTAGGCCTTGTTGCTGCCACCGATCGTCTCGACGTAGAGCGCGAAGCCCACCGTCGCCAGCGCCCACGTCACGATCGCGAACCCTGCTCCGGCGGACACCCACCGCAGCTGCGGCGTCTTCACGTTCGGGGTGGCGTAGTACAGCGTCGCCACCATCACCACGAGGTCGGCCGCCAGGATCGGCCACTTCACCACGTTCCACAGGTCGTCGATCCACGGCGCCCACCCGAACGACCGGATGACCGCGGCCGAGATCGTCGGCGTGCCGAGCAGGATCACGATCGCGATCGCGCCACCGACCATCACCAGCAGGGTGACGAGGAGCATCATGCTGCGGAACTTCCAGATGCGGCGCCCTTCTTCCACCTCGTACGCGGTGTTCATCGCCCGTCCGAACGCCGTCGCGTACCCGGAGAGCGACCACAGCGTCAGCACGACGCCGATCGCGAAGCCGAGCCAGGGGTTGTCCAGGGTGAGGAGCTGCCGGAGCGGGCCCTCGAGGTGTGACGCCGTCTCCGGGCGCACGATGAACCCGAGGATCCCGATGATGTCCTCGAGGCTGTCGCCCTGCCGGTCCACGATCGACAGGGCCGAGACCACGGTCAGCGTGGTCGGGAACACCGTCAGCAACGCGAAGAACGTCAGCGACGCCGCCGCGTCGACGACGCGGTGCCGGATGACCGAGTGGTAGGTACGCCGGACCACGGCGCGGACTCCCGTCCGCTGGAGGTCGCGCGATGCGCTGTCCGGCATGCGTTGTACGGTACCCGACCGGTGACGGACTGGAGGCGCGGGGCGGGCCCGCCCCCCCCCCCCCCTGCGCCGGGGGGGCA
>NZ_JAUZED010000138.1:2818-7867 GCF_030705415.1 Curtobacterium sp. A7_M15
CGCGGTGCGGGCCCGCACCGCGCCTCCAGTCCGACGGCGGTCACGTCCAGCGGCCGCTCCGCCGGTCAGTTCGCGTGGGGGTGCCGTGCGTCGTACCGACGGAAGGACGGCACCGCGCGGAGCAGCAGCGCGACCAGACCGATGATCAGCACGCCGCCGATGATCGGCGGGTACGCGATCCCCGCGGCGACCACGAGCCCGGCGTAGAGGTCGCCCAGTCGCGGGCCGCCCGTGACGACGACGATGAAGATGCCCTGCAGGCGCCCGCGCATGCCGTCCGGCGAGGCCGCCTGCAGGATCGTGTTCCGGAACACGGAACTGACGTTGTCCGCGCCGCCGGCCGCCGCCAGGAACAGCGCCGCGAGACCGAGCGCCGGCAGGATGCCCGTGCTGAACGCGTCGCCCTCACGGCCGCCGAGGGCACGTGCGCAGGCGATGACGACGCCGAAGGCGGCGATCGCCCCGCCGTACGCGGTGATCGCCCAGCCGACCGCCTCGCCCTGGCGCCGGACGTGCCCGAGCGGCCCGGAGAAGACGCTCGAGAGCAGGGCGCCGATCGCGTACGCGGCGGTGAGGGTGCCGACGGTGATCGACCCGCCGCCGATCACGAGCGCGCCGATCGCGGGGAACAGCACCCGTGGCTGGCCGAACGTCATCGCGACGATGTCCAGCACGAACGTCATGGTGATGTTCCGGGAGCGTCGGAGGAACCGCGCCCCCTCGACGAGCGAGCCGAGCCCCGGACGGAGGGCGTCCCGGTCGGCGGCCATCCGCGGCAGGGTGAACACGCCGAGGAACGCGAACGTGAACAGCACCACGTCGATCGTGTAGGTCGGGGCGAAGCCGACGGCCGCGATGAGCACGCCGGCGACCGCTGGACCGACCGTGACCTGGAACCCCGAGGCGATGCCACCCAGGGCGCTCGCCGCCGGCAGCAGGTCCGTGCCCACCAGCCGCGGAACGATCGCTGAGCGGGACGCGTTGCTCACGGTCGCGGCGACGGCGTTGACCGTGGCGAGGACGTAGAGCAGGGCGACGCTGTGCAGCCCGAGCCAGGCGTGCGTGGCGATCAGGGCGACCGCCGCCCACGCGACCACGGCGGACACGAGCGCCACGGTCCGCCGGTCGAACGCGTCGGCGAGCATGCCGCCGTACAGACCGGCGACGATCATCGGCACCAGGGCGATCACGCCGACGAGGGCGACCGCGAAGGTGGACCCGGTGATGTCGTAGACCTCGAGGCCGACGGCGACGGTGGTCATCTGGGTGCCGATGCCGGCGATGGCGGTGCCGAGCCAGAGCCGGGCGAACGCGGGGGAGCGGCGGAGCGGGGTGAGGTCGGCGAGCAGGCGGCGTCGACGCTCGCCGGTCGGAGTGGAGCCGGTCGGTGTGGATGATGTCACGGTGGAACCATTCTGGGGCCTGCGGCGGTCTCCGTGGGTGTGCGGCGCCGTCTCTGCGCTCTCTGGTTGACTGGCGGACATGACTGACCTGAACAGCAAGCCCGAGTTCGACGCCCCCGAGGGCCCCGCCCCCACCGATCTCGTCATCACCGACATCGTCGAGGGCTCCGGCGACGTGGCCTCCGCCGGGTCGACCGTCAAGGTGCACTACGCCGGCGTCGAGTACGAGTCGGGCGAGGAGTTCGACAGCTCGTGGAACCGTGGCGAGCCGATCGACTTCCCGCTCGCGGCCCTGGTGCGCGGCTGGCAGGAGGGCATCCCCGGCATGAAGGTCGGCGGGCGCCGCAAGCTCGTCGTCCCGCCGGAGCTCGCCTACGGCCCGGCCGGCGGCGGTCACTTCCTGTCCGGCAAGACCCTGATCTTCGTCATCGACCTGCTCGGGGTCCGCTGATGCAGGTCGGCGCCCCGACCATCGAGCTGAACGACGGCCACCGGTTCCCGGAGCTCGGCCTCGGCACCTACGGGCTGAACGGCGACGAGGGCGCTGCCGCCGTGGGCACGGCGATCGCCGGTGGCTACCGACTGCTCGACACCGCCCTGAACTACGGCAACGAGGACGCCGTCGGCAAGGCCGTCCGCGAGTCGGACGTGGCGCGCGAGGACCTCGTCGTGACGTCGAAGCTCCCCGGCCGTCACCACGGCTACGACGAGGCACACCGGTCGATCGACGAGACCCTCGGCAACCTGGGACTCGACTCGGTCGACCTGTACCTCATCCACTGGCCGAACCCGTCGGTCGACAAGTTCGTCGACACCTGGAAGGCGTTCGTCGACCTCCGCGACAGCGGCAAGGTCCGCTCGATCGGCGTCTCGAACTTCACGCCGGAGCACCTGCGCCGCATCGTCGACGCGACCGGTGTCGCCCCTGCCGTGAACCAGGTCGAGCTGCACCCGTACTTCCCGCAGGGCGAACTGCGGAGGGTGCACCAGGAGCTCGGCATCGTGACCGAGAGCTGGAGCCCCCTGGCGAAGCGGTCGGAGCTCCTCACCGAGCAGCCGATCGTGGACGCAGCCGCCGCGCACGGGGTCACCCCCGGGCAGGTCGTGCTCCGCTGGCACGTCCAGATCGGTGCCGTCCCGGTTCCGAAGTCCGGCGACGCGGCACGGCAGCGCGAGAACCTCGACGTCTTCGGGTTCGAGCTGACGGACGACGAGGTCGCGGCGATCTCGGGCCTCGAGCGCGGACGACTCTGGGACGGCGACCCGGACACGCACGAAGAGATGTAGGAAGCCCCACTCCGGGACGGGGGGACTACACTGGGTTCCCCTGTCCCGAAGGGTTGTGTGTGTCCGAACCGACCGAGATCGACCGCGAGCGCGGCTACGTGGACGGCCTCTTCGGCCGTCTGGACGAGCTGACCGCCGAGGCCGAACAGCGTCTCGCCGAGACCCGCCGTCAGGCGGTCGGCGGGAACCACCAGAGCCGCAGCGAGCGCGATGCGTACGCCCGGCTCTACGAGGACACCATCGCCACGCTCGAGCGCGTCGGCGACCGCCTGGTCTTCGGGCGGCTCGAGGTGTCCGAACCGGACAGCGACGAGGACGCCTTCCGCTACATCGGCCGCGTCGGCCTGCGGGACCGCGACCACCGGCCGCTCCTGCTCGACTGGCGCGTCCCCGGAGCGAGCGCCTTCTACCAGGCGACCGCCGCGCACCCGATGGGCATGCGCGCCCGCCGGCACCTGACACTCGACGGCCGCAGTGTCGTCGGCATCGAGGACGAGGTCTTCGACGCCACGCTCTACGACGACGAGCGCACGCACCTGCAGGGCGAGGGCGCGCTCCTCGCCGCCGTCACCGCCGAGCGCACCGGCCGCATGACCGACATCGTCGCGACGATCCAGGGCGAGCAGGACCGGATCATCCGCTCCCCGCTCGAGGGCGTGCTCATCGTCCAGGGTGGCCCCGGCACGGGCAAGACCGCCGTGGCCCTGCACCGTGCGGCCTACCTGCTGTACTCGTACCGCGAGCGGCTCCGGGGCTCCGGCGTGCTCATGGTCGGCCCGTCGCCGGCCTTCCTGACGTACATCGAGCAGGTGCTCCCGTCGCTCGGCGAGACCGGCGTGGTGATGGCCTCGCTCGGCTCGCTCTACCCGGGCGTGCACGCCACACGGCACGACCAGCGTGACGTCGCCGCCGTGAAGGGCTCGGCCGAGATGGCGCAGCTCCTCCGTCGCGCGGTCCGGTCGCGCCAGGTCGTCCCCACCGAGTCCGTCACGCTCGACATCGAGGGGGAGCGGCTCGTCGTCCCGCCCGAGCTCGTCGCCGACGCCATGAAGCGGGCGCAGGACCGCGGGAAGCCCCACAACGCCGCCCGCGTCACGTTCAACAAGACCGCGCTCGACGCCATGACGCGGCTGCTCGCCGAGCAGCTCCGCCAGCGCGGCACGACGGTGGACGAGGCGGACGAGAAGGTCCTGCGCGAGGACATCCGGTCGTCCTACGACGCCCGCGTGCTGCTCAACACCGCGTGGCTGCCGCTGCCGCCCGAGAAGCTCATCGAGGACCTGTACGCCCGGCCGAACTGGCTCGCGTCACTCACCCCGCACTGGACCCCGGAGCGACGCGCGCTGCTGCTCCGTGCCCGAGGCACCGAGTTCACGGTCGAGGACGTCCCGCTCCTCGACGAGGCCGCGGAACTCCTCGGTCCGTTCGACCCCACCGGCGGCGCCGCCAAGCGGGCGGCCAAGGCGAGTCGGAACCGCGACATCGAGAACGCCCGGCAGGCCATCGAGAACATGGGCGTCGAGGGGATCGTCACCGCCGAGCAGGTCGCCGGCTCCTTCGCAGAGGGCGGCGACCCCCGCTCCACCGCCGAGCGCGCCGCCGAGGACCGCGAGTGGACCTACGGCCACATCGTCGTCGACGAGGCGCAGGAGCTCTCCCCGATGCAGTGGCGTGTGCTCGCCCGCCGCAACCCGCTCCGGTCGTTCACCATCGTGGGGGACATGGCGCAGGGGTCCTCGCCCGGTGCCGCTCGCACCTGGGACGACGTCGTCGGCGCCCTCGCCCGCCGTCGCCGGGGCCGTGCGCCGCAGGTGCCGATCGAGCACCGCGTCGAGGAGCTCACCGTCAACTACCGCACTCCGCGCTCCATCGTCCTCGCGGCGGGGGAGTTCGCCGACGCGGCGGGGCTGACGGTCACCAAGACCGAGGCCGTCCGCGACGGCGACCCCGTGCAGCGCGTCACGTCCGGTCGGGCCGAGGTGCTCGACACGGTCGCTGCGCTCGTCGAGGCCGAACGGGCCGCGATCGGGAGCGGCACGACCGGTGTGATCGTGCCCGAGGCCGACGTCGACGCCGTCCGGGAGCGGTTGGCCCGGACCACGGCGGACGTGCGGTCGCTCGGGTCGCCGCGGCCGGGCTCGGTCACGGTGCTCACGGGTGCCGATGCGAAGGGCCTCGAGTTCGACGGCGTGCTGCTGGTCGACCCGGAGCGGGTCGGCGCGGACGCGGCACGTGCGGCTGCCGCCGTCTACGTCGCCATGACGCGGCCGACGCGGCGGTTGACGGTCGTCGACGTCGTCTGAGTGCGGGCCGCGCGGTGCCGCGCTGGCCGGCCGTGCCGCGCTGGCGGCGCGTGGCC
>NZ_JAUZED010000139.1 GCF_030705415.1 Curtobacterium sp. A7_M15
CGCAGCCCCACGGATCCCGTGGGGCTGCGGCTGTCCTGCGTGGTGCGGGTGGATCAGGAGCGGTGATGCTCCGGATCGACCTCGCTCGCGTCCAGCCGGTCGATCTCGAGATCGGCGTCGGGGTCGACGGGGCTGACGCGCTGCGTGCGGCGACGGCCGCGTGCACGTCCGACCGGAGCGTCCCCCTCGTCGGGGTCCGCGTCCGCATCTGCGTCGTGCGTGTCCAGCTCGTCGACGTCCACGCCGTCGATGTCGTCGTCGTCCGGCTCGTCGAGGTCGTCCTCGTCGGCGTCGAAGTCGTCCTCGTCGTCCGCTTCGTCGTCGTCGGACTCGTCGTCGTCCGAGTCGTCGTAGTCGGCGTCCTCGTCCGCGTCGTCCTCGTCGAAGTCCTCGTCGTCGGACTCGTCGTGCTCGCCGTCGGCATCCTCGGCCTCGTCGGTGTCCTGGCCTGCCCGGTACTCGGCGAGCCGCTCGGACCACGGCACCCAGTCCGGCGCCAGCAACGAGCCGTCACCCGGCATGAGCTCGACCTCGAGCACGGTCGGCTCGTCACCGGTCACCTGTGCGATCGAGACGGTCCAGCGCCAGCCGGGGTACCCGGCCATGCGGTTGGCGAACAGCACGGAGAGGACACCGTCGCCCTCGTCGACGGTCCCGACGAAGCCGCCGACGGTCGACTCGGGGGTCACCTCGAGCAGCGCCTTCCGTGCGAGCGCGGTCAGGTCGTCCGAGGGGGCGGGGGCCACGGGGGAGGTGTCGGTCATCACGCGTCCAACTGGTCAGCGACGTGCCGCAGGATCGCAGCGATCCGGGTGCCGTTCTTCGGGTAGCGACCGTGTCGGAGGTCACCGCTGATCCGGTCGAGCTCCTTCACGAGGTCCTCGACGATCACCGCCATGTCGTCCGCCGATCGCCGTGACATCTTCGCGAGGGACGGCTGCGGGTCGAGGAGCCGCACGGACAGCGCCTGCGATCCTTTCTTCCCCTGGACGACGCCGTACTCGAGCCGCGAACCGGCCTTCACCGACGTGACGCCGTCGGGCAGCGAGGACGCGTGCAGGAAGACGGGTTCGCCGTCGTCTCCGGTGATGAACCCGAATCCCTTCTGGTCGTCGTAGAACTTGACCTTGCCGGTGGGCATTCGTCGGTCTCCTCGTGATCGTGGAACGGCCGTGGTGCGTCGGATATCCTGGGTCGATGGCCAAGCCAACCCGATCCACCGGGAACACGCAGGACTCTGCAGAACCCCCGGTGACGTTCAATCGTACCGAACGCGCCCTCGCGTTCATGGTCGGCGGGATCTTCATCGCCGCCTTCCTCTGCATGGCCGCCATGATCGTCATGTGGCTGACCGTCCCCAGCGCCCAGGGATCGATGCCGTGGCCCGTGATCATGGCGATCCCGCTCATCGGCTTCCCGATCGGCATGGTGCTCGTGTTCACCCTCCTCGGCATCACCTGGACCCGCAGGGCACGAGCGAACCGGACGGCGCGCTGAGGACCGCGTCGGACGAGCGCGGCGGACGATGACGACCACCGCAGACCTCGCAGCCCGGCTCCGGGCGATGCCGGACGACGCCCTCGAACGGCTCGTCGTGGCGCGCCGGCTCCCCGCCGCCGCCCTCGCCGAGACCGGTCCGATGCGTGTGTCGGACTTCTTCGACCTGGCCGAGGCACTCCGCACCGACGACGCCGTCGACGCCGCGATCGAGCACCTGCCCCGCCGGACACTGCTCGCCCTGCGTGACGGGACGGGCTCGGCCGACGACCTCGCCCCCGCAGTCACCCTCGGTCTCGCCGACGAGGACGGCGGCGTCGACGACGCGGTCACCACCCGGCTGGCCGCCCACCCCGAGATCGCGGGACTCCCAGGAGGCGCGGATCACCCCCGCCCCGCCGCACCGGTCGACGAGACGGGCGACGACGCGCACGCCCGGACGACCGGCGCCGAGCACGCCTTCGCGACGATGACCGTGCTCGCCGAACTGCTCCGCGCGGTGTCCGAGGGCGCGGTGCGCGAGCTCGTGAAGGGCGGCATCGGCACGCCGCTCGCGAAGACGCTCGGCGACCGGACCGGTGCGGACGCTGATGTGGTCCCGGACCGGTTGGCGCTGCTGGACCGGATCGGGTTCACGGACGCGGGCGACGGGACGTGGGCGACGACCCCTGCGGGCGACGCCTGGCTCGTCGCGAGCTGGCCGGACCGCTGGTCGGCCCTCGTGTCGGCGTGGCGGGACGCCCTCGACCCTGCCGTCCGCAGCGTGCTCGACCTGGCCGGCGACGACCTGCGCGACCTCGTGTCCGTCGGCCGGTGGGCGTACCCCGCGGGCTCGCGGTGGCTCGACGCCGTGCTGCTCGACGTCGCAGGCACCGCCGCGGCTCTCGGGCTGACCGACGAGGGCCGCGTGACGAGCACCGGCCGAGCGCTGCTGGACGGCGACCCGGCAGCCGCGGCAGAGGACCTCCCCCACACGGTGGACTCCGTCTACCTGCAGCACGACCTCACCGTCATCGCCCCGGGTCCCCTCGCGCCCGTCGACGACGCCGCCCTGCGGACCGTCGCCGTGCTCGAGGCCCCGGGACTCGCGGCCCGGTACCGCATCTCCGAGGACTCGCTTCGCCGGGCGTTCCGCGCGGGCCACACCCGGCAGGACGTCCTCGCGCTCCTGGAACGCTTGTCCGCGACGGCCCTGCCGCAGCCGCTCACCTACCTGGTCGACCAGGTGTCCTCGCGGGACGGCAGCATCGTGGTCGACGTCGGTGTCGACGGGGTCGGTGCCCGCGTGCACGGGACGCCGGACCAGCTCGACCTGGTCGGGGTGGACGCCGAACTCCGGCAGTTGGCGTGGGAGCGCAGCGACCTGACGACGCTGCTGACCCGCTACCCACCGCACGTGGTCCACACGGCGCTCGAGGACCAGCGCTACCCGGCCGTCCTGACGGCCGCAGCCCGCCCCGCGACGGGATCCGTGCCTCCAGGCCGTCGACGCACCACCGGACGGAACCCGGAGCAGGCGGCGCACGCACTCGTGGAACGGCTCCGTGTCACGACCGAGCGCGGCGAGGCCGAACCCGAGCAGGAGTGGCTGGGGCGGCAGATCGACCTGGCCGTCCGCGGACGGACGCCGATCCGCCTGACGGTCCGCATGCCGGACGGCTCGGAGCGGCCGTTCTCGATCGTGCCGACCTCGGTCGCCGCCGGACGTGTGCGCGGACGGGACACGGCCGTCGACGTCGAGCGGACGCTCCCGCTCTCCCTCGTGGTGGCTGTGGAGAGCGACGCCTGATCCACAGGCGAGCCGATCCGCGCCGGTTCGCAGCCGAGCGGCCTAGGCTGATCGGTCATGAACGGACCGCTGATCGTGCAGAGCGACCGCACCGTGCTCCTCGAGGTGGCACACCCCGACGCCGAGGACGCGCGGCACGACCTCGCGGTGTTCGCCGAGCTCGAACGCGCGCCGGAACACGTGCACACCTACCGCATCACCCGGCTCGGGCTGTGGAACGCGCGCGCGGCCGGTCACGACGCCGAGAGCATGATCCACACGCTCGAGCACTTCGCGAAGTTCCCGGTCCCGCAGAGCGTGACGGTCGACATCCGCGACACCGTGGCGCGGTACGGTCGGCTCGTCATCCGGCGCGAAGAGCGACCGGACGCGCCCGCGATCGCGAACTCCCCGGCCGAAGCGCTCGAGCGGCAGCCGGTCCTGCTCCTCACCGCGACCGAGCCCACCATCCTGGCCGAGGTCATCCGCTCGAAGCGGATCAAGCCGCTGCTGGGGAACATGCGATCCCCGGAAGAGGTCGAACTGCTCCCGTGGGCGCGCGGACAGATCAAGCAGGAGCTCGTGAAGCTCGGGTGGCCGGCCGAGGACCTCGCCGGCTACACCCCCGGTCAGCCGCACGCGATCGACCTCGAGACCGACGACTGGCACCTGCGCCCCTACCAGGAACAGGCGGTCGACACCTTCTTCGCGCAGGGCTCCGGCGTCGTCGTGCTTCCGTGTGGTGCCGGCAAGACGCTCGTCGGCGCCGGGGCCATGGCGACGGTCAAGGCGACGACGCTCATCCTCGTCACGAACACCGTCTCCGCCCGGCAGTGGCGGTCCGAGCTGCTGCGCCGGACCACCCTCACCGAGGACGAGATCGGCGAGTACTCGGGCAGCGTGAAGGAGATCCGTCCGGTCACGATCGCGACCTACCAGATCCTCACCGCCCGCCGGAAGGGCGAGTACACGCACCTGTCGCTGCTCGACGCCCTCGACTGGGGACTCATCGTCTACGACGAGGTCCACCTGCTGCCGGCACCGGTGTTCAAGCTCACCGCCGACCTCCAGGCGCGGCGACGGCTCGGGCTCACGGCGACCCTGGTGCGCGAGGACGGGCGCGAGGGCGACGTCTTCTCGCTCATCGGGCCGAAGCGCTACGACGCCCCGTGGAAGGAGATCGAGGCGCAGGGGTACATCTCCCCCGCCGCCTGCTACGAGGTGCGCATCGACCTGCCGCACCAGGACCGCCTCGAGTACGCCGCGTCGAGCGACGACGAGCGGTACCGTCTCGCGGCGACCTCGCCGGCGAAGACCCCGGTGGTTCGCGAGCTCATCGAGAAGCACCGCGGCGAGCAGATCCTCGTGATCGGGCAGTACATCGACCAGCTCGACTCGCTCGCCGAGTCGCTGGGTGCCGCCGAGATCACGGGTTCGACCCCCGTCGACGAACGGGAACGTCTCTACCAGGCGTTCCGGGACGGCTCGATCGACGTGCTCGTCGTCTCGAAGGTCGCGAACTTCTCGGTCGACCTGCCCGACGCCACGGTGGCGATCCAGGTGTCCGGTTCGTTCGGTTCCCGCCAAGAAGAGGCCCAGCGACTCGGTCGGCTCCTGCGCCCGAACAAGGACGGCCTGCCCGCGTCGTTCTACACGCTCGTCACCCGGGACACCGTCGACCAGGACTTCGCGCAGAACCGGCAGCGGTTCCTCGCGGAGCAGGGGTACTCGTACACGATCCTGGACGCCGACCAGGTCCAGGCGGTCGTTGGCTGACGCACCAACCGCTCTCAGGAAACCACTAGGGAACGGTCAGAAGATAGGGCCATGAGCGATGGCCCCAAGATCCTGATCGTCGACGACGAGCCGAACATCCGCGACCTCCTGACGACCTCGCTGCGTTTCGCCGGCTTCGCCGTGCGCGCAGTGGGCAACGGCGCACAGGCGATCTCCGCCGTGCTCGAGGAAGAGCCGGACCTGATCATCCTCGACGTCATGCTGCCCGACATGAACGGTTTCGGCGTCACGAAGCGCCTGCGATCGTCGGGCTACACCTCGCCGATCCTGTTCCTCACCGCGAAGGACGACACCGAGGACAAGATCACCGGTCTGACCGTCGGCGGCGACGACTACGTCACGAAGCCGTTCTCGCTCGACGAGATCGTCGCCCGCATCAAGGCCATCCTCCGTCGCACGATGAACGACGAGGAAGACGCGATCATCCGCGCCGGCGAGCTCACGATGGACCAGGACACGCACGAGGTCACGATCGGCGACGCACAGATCGAGCTCTCCCCGACCGAGTTCAAGCTGCTCCGCTACCTCATGCTCAACCCGAACCGCGTGCTGTCGAAGGCGCAGATCCTCGACCACGTGTGGGAGTACGACTTCAACGGCGACGCCGGCATCGTCGAGTCCTACATCTCGTACCTGCGTCGCAAGCTCGACCAGTACTCGGCCGAGCCGATCATCCAGACCAAGCGCGGGTTCGGCTACATGCTCAAGGCGACCAAGGCCTCCTAGGTCGTCCGGATCCTCTGGGTCCGTCTTCACGGCGGTCGTCCGGTTTCACCGGGCGACCGCTGTCTATCGTTGGGGCAGCATGCACACGCGAATGAGCCGCTGGTGGGACGGGATCTCCCTGCGCACCAAGATCACCGGGATCACGGTGCTCCTGGTGGCACTCGGCCTGCTCGTTGCCGGGCTCGGCACGATGACCGTGCTGTCGACGTACCTGATGGCGCAGCTCGACAACAGCGTGAAGAACACCACCGAGCAGCTCGAGGGTCAGAACATCAGCGACGGCGAGCAGTACTGCAAGCTGTCGGTCGTCCTCTCGCAGAGCGCGTACGTCGCCGCGTACAACGCCGACAGCGACCGCATCTGCCAGACCAAGGCATCGAGCCGACCGGACATCCGGCAGCTGGACTTCTCCGCCGCGGCACAGAGCGGCGTCCGGTTCTCGCTCTACGACAGCCAGCACGACCACGAGTGGCGGGCCCAGGTCATCCCGGCGTCGCTGCAGGACCAGTCCAACGGCACCACGCAGACCGGCTACGTGCTCGTCGCCGTCTCCAGCGCCGACACCGACCAGACGATCGCCCGCTTCACCGTCATCTTCCTCGGGTTCGGCATCTCGGTGATCCTGCTCGGCGCCATGCTCACGCGACTGCTCGTGACGGCGACGTTCGATCCCTTGCGCGACGTCGAGGACACCGCTGCCCGGTTCGCCGCCGGTGACTTCAACCAGCGCCTCGAAGCCGACACCCCCAACACCGAGGTCGGTCGCCTGAACCGGTCCCTCAACTCCATGCTCGAGCGCATCGACTCCGCGTTCGAGGACCGCCAGCGCACCATCGACCAGATGCGCCGGTTCGTCGGGGACGCCTCACACGAGCTCCGCACGCCCCTCGTGTCGCTCCGCGGGTACGCCGAGCTCTACCGGATGGGCGCCCTCCGCAAGGAAGAGGACGTCGCCCAGGCGATGGAGCGCATCGAGAAGGAAGCCCAGCGCATGGGGCTCCTCGTGCAGGACCTGCTGCAGCTCGCCCGCATCGACGAGTCGAAGCCCCTCGAGCTCGGCCCCGTCGACCTCGTCGCGATCGCCCGCGACTCCGCACTCGACACGATGGCGTCGAACCCCGACCGCGAGATCCAGGTGCTCGTCGAGGACTCGGTGACCGGCGAGAGCGTGCCGCACGCGGTCCGCCCGGCGTCGGCTCCCGCCTCGACACCCGGCCCCGGCGACGGCGCCCCGGTGTCCCCGACCTCGGCGAACACGACCGGGCCGATCGCGTTCTCACGCCAGACCATCGCGCGACTCCGCGCCCGCCGCACCCGGGCGATGGGCGTGGACGGCACCACGACCCCCACCGACGAGACCACGCCGCTGCCCACCGTCGTGCTGCCGAAGCGGCCGCCGATCGTCCTGGCGGAGGAGAACAAGATCCGCCAGATCGTGACGAACCTGATGGGCAACGCGATGCGCTTCACGGAGCACGACGACCCGATCGAGATCGGCATCGGCGTGGACGACGAGCGTGGGATGGCGCACATCGACGTGATCGACCACGGCGAGGGCATCCCGCCGCAGCTGCGCGACAAGATCTTCCAGCGCTTCTGGCGAGCCGACACCTCGCGCGCGCGGGACACCGGCGGCTCCGGCCTCGGGCTCGCGATCGTCTCGGGCATCGTGGCGGCGCACCACGGGTCGGTCGAGGTCTTCGACACCGAGGGCGGCGGCGCGACCTTCCGCGTGTGGCTCCCCCTGCTCCCCCGCGACTACGCCGCGCCCGCGCCGACTCCCGCCGGCGCCTGACGCGCGCGGGCGCCTGACGCGCGCGGGCGCCTGACGTCCGGCGACCCTCATGGCCGCCGCCGGTCGAGGTCGCACGAACTGCCGTCCGCACGCTCTTCGTGCAGCACCTCGTGCGACCCGGACGCCCGACGCGCGGCATGCCGTGCGACCTCGCCAC
>NZ_JAUZED010000014.1:0-9554 GCF_030705415.1 Curtobacterium sp. A7_M15
GGCGTGCGTGAGCAGATCTGCTCACGCACGCCGCGCCTCCCGTCCGTCAGCGGAGTGCGTCCGCCTGGAGGATCGCGTCGTGCGGGAGCAGCGCGTGTACACCCCACGTCCGGTTCGCGACCTGCGTCACCCGCATGCTGACCGCCACGCTCGCCATGGCGAGCGCCTCGGCGCGGCCGATGCCGTGGAGGCTGGCGATCCAGTCGACCATCCGGTCGAGCGCGATGGCCGTCGCGGTGTTGAGGTCCTGGTCGAAGCCGAAGGTGATCCGGCCGGCAGGCGTGTCCGCGTGCACCCCGGCGACGGGGGCCGCATCGAGCAGCGAGAGCGTCATCGTGGTCGTCATGCCGCACTCGACCGCGGTACCGGAGACCTCGCCGTCTCCCTGGGCGGCGTGGCCGTCGCCGACGAAGAGCAGGGCGTCCGGCACGGTCACGGGCAGGGAGAGGGTGGAACCGGCGACGAGTTCTCGGCAGTCGACGTTGCCGCCGCCGGCCTCGCGGGGCGGGATCGTCGAGTGTTCGCCGGCGGACTCGGGCGGGAGGCCGACGACGCCGAGGAACGGTGCGGTCCGCACACCGAGCCCGAGCTGGTTCACCGCCGTGCCGGCCGCCGGGTCGATGTCCCAGAGCAGCGGTCCGCGTGACGCCGGGTCGGTCAGGCCGAGTGCCCGGTTGACCGGGGTGTCGACGCCGCCGGAGCCGGTGTAGCCCCAGTCGTCGGGCACGAGCGTGTCGAACCGCACGGCCAGGACCGCGCCCGGCTGCGCCCCCGCGACCGCGATCGGGCCCACCAGGCAGTGGCCGCGGCGCGGGTCGATGAGGGTCGGTGCCTTGCGGCCCGGACCCGGTTGCCGTTCGGTGTAGCCAGCGGCGCTCAGCGTCCGGACGGTCACGGTGTCGCCCGGTTCGACGGTCAGGACCGGGCGGCGCTCGGCGGTGAGGACGTCGATCGCGGTGTCGACGGTGGCGTCGAGGTGGTGGTGGGTCACCGCTCGATCTTCGCAGGCGGGTCGGGGCGTCGGCCGGGGGTGGTCGCGGTCGGCCGCGGTCGGCCGGGCGGCGTACCTGGTGAGAACGGGCGTACCTGGCCGGAAGTTCCGACCAGGTACGCCCGTTCCCGCTTCCCATCGGGGCGGCATGGGAAGGAAACGTCGTCAGTGGAACTGGGGGATCGTCATCCAGACGCCGAAGAGCACGGCGGCGATGCAGACGGCGAAGCAGAGTCCGGCGCCCGCGAGGGCGAGCGGGGGTGTGCGGCCGGAACGCGGGGACTCCTCCGCGTACTGCGTGTGCTCACCGCCGGCGTCGACGGGCTGGCCGAGGCCGAGCAACCGCAGTCCGAGCGTGTAGACGAGCACCACGCCGACGGCGGCGACGAAGCCGACCCCCGCGACGGTGCCGATGCTGGCGAAGTCGATGTCCACGTCGGACCCCGCTCAGACGGAGGCCGGCGTGCGGACCGGCTCCTGCTCGCGGACGTCGTCCGAGCTGACGGGCTTCCGGCGCGAGAGCACGAAGAACCCGAGTCCCGCGGCCGCGGCGAGCACCGCGACGAGGACGAGTCCGATCGTCGAGGTCGACGCGACCCAGGTGGCGAGGGCTCCGACCACCGCGGCGGCCGGCAGCGTGACCACCCACGCGACGACGATGCGACCGACGACCGACCAGTGCACGTCGGCGAGCTTCTTGCCGAGCCCGGAGCCGATCACCGAGCCGCTCGTGACGTGGGTGGTCGAGAGCGCGAAGCCGAGGTGCGAGGACACGAGGATCGTCGCGGCCGAGCTCGTCTCCGCCGCGAAGCCCTGCGGGGACTGCACGTCGGAGATCTTCTTGCCGACGGTCTGCATGATCCGCCACCCGCCCGTGTAGGTGCCGAGGCCGATCGCCAGGCCGCACGCCAGGATCACCCAGAGCGCCGGTCCGGTGCCGGCGTCCTGGTAGTCCGCGGCGATGAGGGTGAGCGTGATGACGCCCATCGTCTTCTGCGCGTCGTTGGTGCCGTGCGCGAGCGAGACGAGGGACGCCGAGATCGTCTGACCGTGCCGGAACCCGGTCGCCGCACCGTGCGTCGTCGCGTTCCGGGTCAACGTGTACGCCATGTAGGTCGCCACCAGGGCGATGATCCCGGCGATCACCGGGGAGAGCAGGGCCGGCAGGACGACCTTCGAGACGACCGTCGCCCAGTCGACCGACTGCAGGCCCGCGCCGATGATCGCCGCGCCGATGAGCCCGCCGAACAGCGCGTGCGTGGACGACGACGGGAGGCCGAAGTACCAGGTCGCGAGGTTCCAGAGGACTGCCCCGACGAGCCCGGCGAAGATCATCGTCGGGGAGACGTGGATGCCGTCCTGACCCTCGCGGATGATGCCCTGCGAGACGGTCTTCGCGACCTCGGTGGACAGGAACGCGCCGACCACGTTGAGGACGGCGGAGATGAGCACGGCGGTCCGGGGCTCCAGGGCTCCGGTGGCGACCGAGGTGGCCATGGCGTTCGCGGTGTCGTGGAACCCGTTCGTGAAGTCGAACACGAGGGCCACCACGATCACCAGCACGACGGTGACGAGGACATCCATGGGCGCGACGCTAGGCCGGGGTCGGACCGCGTGCGTGAACGCATGGTGAACAAGCCAGGGCGTCTGCGAGGATGCTCACGTGCCCACCTTCTCCGCAGCCCGAGGAGACTCCTCGTTCACCGACGCGCACGGCGTCGAGATCGTCTACTCCACCTGGCGGGCGGCGAAGCCGAAGGGCATCGTGCAGATCGCGCACGGCGTCGGCGAGCACGGACTCCGGTACGAACCCCTCGCGCAGGACCTCGTCCGCGCCGGGTACACGGTGCACGCGAACGACCACCGTGGGCACGGTCGCACCGGCCTGGCGCAGTGGGACGGCGACCACGCGAAGCTCGGACGACTCGGACCCGGCGGCCTGCGGGCAGCGATCGCGGCCGTCGAGCAGATGAGCGCCGTCGCCCGCGAGGACACACCCGGTGTGCCCCTTGTGCTGCTCGGGCACTCGTGGGGTTCGCTCATGGCCCAACGGATCGTGAACACGTCGTCCGGGTCGTACGACGGGGTCGTCCTCTCCGCGAGTGCGTACCGGCTCCCCGGGTGGATGAACAGTGGCGACCTGAACGCCCGGCACGCGGGCTCGGGCCCGACCAAGTTCGAGTGGCTCACCCGCGACCGGGCGATCATCGACGCCGTCGCGGCCGACCCGCTCGCGGTCGAGGCGGACGTCATCGGGCTCTTCGGACTGCGGGACGCGCTCCGGCTGCTCGGGGTCCCCCGACGGGGCATCGCGCACGACCTGCCGATGTTGCTGCAGGTCGGCTCCGAGGACCCGCTCGGCGGCCCGCGCTCGGTCGAACGGCTCGCGCAGGCGTACCGGCGGCGCGGCGGCCTCACCGACGTCACCGTGCGCGTGTACGACGGGGCGCGGCACGAGGTCTACAACGAGACGAACCGCGACGAGGTCGTCGCCGACCTGGTCACGTGGCTGGACCGGGTGACGGCGCCCACGTCCTGAGACGGTACCGGCTGACGGCCAGGAGGCGCGGGGCGGCGCCGACCCGCGCCTCCCGTCCGACGCGGCGTAGGCTCGTCGTGTGCACGGTGAGTACAAGGTCCCGGGAGGCAAGCTGGTCGTCGTCGACCTCGAGGTCGTCGACGGGGTGATCGACCGGTTCCGGCTCGCCGGGGACTTCTTCCTCGAACCGGACGACGCCCTGCCGCTCATCGACGACGCCGTGAACGGCCTGCCGTCGACGACCGACGCCGCGGGCATCGCGGCCGCCGTCCGCGCCGCCCTGCCGGAGGACGCCGTGCTGCTCGGCTTCACGCCCGAGTCCGTCGGGGTCGCGGTCCGTCGGGCGCTGTCCCGCGCGTCGACGTGGCAGGAGTACGACTGGGAGATCATCCACGAGGGACCGATCAGTCCGAACGAGCACCTCGCGCTCGACCAGGTCCTCACGGAAGAGGTCGGTGCCGGCCGCCGTGGCCCGACGCTCCGCATCTGGGAGTGGGACCAGCCGGCCGTCGTCATCGGGTCGTTCCAGTCCCTCAAGAACGAGGTCGACCCCGAGGGCGCTGCGAAGTACGGCGTCGAGGTCGTTCGACGGATCTCCGGCGGCGGCGCGATGTTCATGGACGCCGGCGCGATCATCTCGTACTCGCTGTACGTGCCGACCGACCTCGTGCAGGGCATGACCTTCGCCGACTCGTACGCGTACCTCGACGAGTGGGTCATCGAGGCGCTGAAGTCCCTCGGCATCGAGGCCTACTACCAGCCCCTCAACGACATCTCGTCGACCAAGGGCAAGATCGGCGGTGCCGCACAGAAGCGGCTCGGCACCGGGTCGCTGCTCCACCACGCCACCATGAGTTACGACATGGACGGCGAGAAGATGGTGCAGGTGCTGCGCATCGGGCGCGAGAAGATGAGCGACAAGGGCACCACCTCGGCCGCGAAGCGCGTCGACCCGCTGCGCTCGCAGACCGGGCTCACCCGTGCCGAGATCATCGACCGGCTCATCGCGACCTTCACGAAGCTGTACGGGGCGCACGAGGGGCACGTGACGGCGGACGAGCGGCGGCGGGCACAGGAGCTCGTGGCGTCCAAGTTCGCGACGCGGGAGTGGCTCGAGCGCGTGCCCTGACGGATGCGGGTCTACGGTGCCGCGTCCGCTGTGTCTTCTTCCGGCCCGCGGCTGAAGACCGGGTCGAGGATCCCCGCCACCAGGGCGACTTGGTCGTCGAGGTTCGCCTCGCTCATCGCTTCGAGACGTTCCTTCCGTCGCCATGCCGCCCACTTCGGCTGCGACACCGCGGCGTACCCGACCAGGAACGGAGCAACGGGTTCCAACCGCACACGTCGATAGCGGGCGACTGCTCGTGCGGAGCGGAGGAGCTCCTGTTCGTCGAGACCGTGACCCGCGAGCTGCACGATGTCGACGTAGTCGCGCCACCGGGTGCTGGTGATGCCTCGTTCGAGGATCGTCACCCCCTTCTCCGCAAGGGTCGTCTCCGGCGCGTACCCGAGGATCGCGATGGGTGGGCCGAGTACCCGGTCGACGGAGACCCGCTTCGGCGCGGGAACGATCGGATCACCGGTGGAGACGTCCCAAGCGACCCTGCCGTTCCACCTGCCGATGTGCGCCGTGACCCGCATCCGGAGTCCCGGGTACTCCGCCTGATCACGGATCTCCTGGACAGCGATCGTCTCGACGTCGAACACGACACCGTCGTCGGTCACCACCGCTGCGACGTCGCGGACGATACGTTCGATGTGCTCAGCGGTTACATCCGCACCCGTGGCGTTCGCATCGACGTCCTTCGTCGGTCGGCGCACCCCGTACGCAGCCAACAGGATCCCGCCCTTCAGGACGAAGTCGTCACCGTGCGGTGTGCGGGTCAGCCGGTAGAGGAACGATTCGAGGGCGTGGCGGACAAGGAACTCCTGCGTCGAGGGCGCACCACCCGCGCTGCTCCGTGCCGCAGCTTGCAGTCGGCCGAACACCTCGTCTCCGGTGACGCTCACGCGAGGAGTTCCAACGCCTGCAGGAGAGGCTTCTTCGTCCGGGGGAGCTGCACCGCGAGTTGCATCAGTCGCGCGGGCTTCCCACCTCGCCGCAGCCACTCGCGCAACGCATCTCGGGGAAGTTCGTAGCCGAGCTCCCCGCGGAGTCGGAACGCGTCGGCGATGCATCGCTCCGGTGAGTAGATCCCGATGGTCTCGTCTGTCCCCGGCACCTGCGTCTGTTCCCGCCCGACATCGAAGGTCGCACGGTCGAACGAATGCCAGGTGATCGCAGCGGTGGTCATCGGTAGGCGGGTGCCCCGGGGAAGGGCAACGTCGAGTGTGGCCGGGATCGTGTCGATCAGGTCGTGGTGAGCGAGCGCTGATGTGAGGCAGATCGTTGCTTCTGGTCGCCGCGCAGCCGCTTCCAGCCAGTCCCAGTCCGCAGCAGGCGCATCCGAGGGGCGGTAGAGGCCACGAGCAAGACGATCAAGGTGTCCTCGTTGCTTCGCCCGGTACAGCGCACTCCGCGAGAGGCCGCGTCGATCTGTCGGACGCAACACCGACGTACCCATACGATCTCACTCCCGGAACGAAATGTTTACAGATGATCATACGTGTAAACGTTCTGTCTCGACAGACACCGGACGTGCGGAACTACGCGCCGGACTGATCGTCCTCGTCGTCCTCGTCGGCAGGGGCGCGGAGGACGAGGTCGAGGCCGCCCGTCGACTCACTCGGGCGGAGGACGACCCGGTTCAGGGGCGCCACGTACGAGCCGCTGAAGGAGACCTCGTCCTCGTCCTCGTCCTCGTCGTCATCGGGCTCTCCGGCGTTGTCGTCGGAGCGGGTGCCGAGCAGTTTCCGGGTGAGGGCGCTCCGCTCGGTGAGCAGCGAGTCGAGCGCCGCACGCAGGTCCTCGTCAGCGGGCTCGGCACCGCGCAGGGCCGCTCCGAGGACGCTCCGTCGCATCAGCTCCTTGGCGAAGGAGCCCGTGGTGCCCTCGGCGCGCTCGGCAGCCTCGGTGAGGGCAGCCTCGGAGAAGGGCAGCGTGCCGGCGTACCGACGGAAGAGGCGGACGCGCTCGGGCAGGGCGGGGAGCGGGATCTCCACGGCGAGGTCGACCCGGCCCGGACGGTCCGCGAGGGCGCGTTCGAGCACCGACACCCGGTTCGTGGTCATCACGAACGCGACGTCCGCGTCGCCGTCGAGCCCGTCGAGGGCGTCGAGGACCTCGAACAACAGTGGCTGCGGGGAGCTGTGGCGCTCCATCGCGACGAGGTCGATGTCCTCCATCACGACGAGTGACGGCTGGAACGTCCGGGCGATCTCGGCCGCGGAGCCGATGGCCGCGATGCTCGATCCGGTGAGCAGGATCGCTGTGACCCCGGTCGTCCGGGTGAGGAGGTGCCGGATCGTGAGTGTCTTGCCGGTGCCGGGCGGGCCGTACAGGAGCACGCCGCGCTTGAGGTGCTGTCCGGCCGCGAGGAGCGCCGCACGCTGCTCGCCGATCCCCACGACGTGGTCGACCACCTCGTCGAGCACGCCCTCGCCGAGCACGACGTCGTCGGTGTCGACCTCGGGCCGGCGGAGGAACGTGGCCCCCGCGTCGGAGCCGTACTCGGACTGCACGAACGAGAGGACCTGCCCGCGCAGCACGCTCCGCTCGATCATCAGCTCCCGGAGCCGGGCGAGGAACGCGGTCGCGGCGTCCTGGTCGGGGGAGAGGATCTCGAGGCTCGCGCGGCCTCGCCCGTACTCCGGGTTGGCGGACCGCTGGACGACCGCGACCGGAGCGCCGTCGAAGGTGAGGAACCGGAGGCCGAACGACACGACCCGACGGGTGGTGTCGGCACCGGTGGCCCGGGTGGCGTAGCTCACGGGGCCGGGCGCCCACCGCATGTGGGGGTTCGCGATGAACTCGCTGACCGAGCTGTGGAACCGGCTGTCGTCGCCCGCGATGCCGACGAGGGCGTCGGGGTCGGTCCCGGCGAGCTCCTCGAGGGCGATGTCGGCGTCGACGAGGCGGTGGTCGGGGAACTCCTCGGTGATCACCGGGACGGTCTGCGGGTCGACGCCGAGGTGCGCGCCGATCCGCTCACCGATCGGTGTGGTCACCGCCCGCTGCTCGGCGGCGACGAGTTCGTTCGCCTTCTCGATGTAGCGGGCGAACGCCCGCATGAGGTCCCGGTCGGCGTCGTCGAGCACGTCGCCATCCTGGCACGCGATCGCGGAAGGTGGTCGGCCGCCCGGAGAGGGGGGTTCCGGGCGGCCGCAGGACCAGTGTGGGTGTCGTCCTGAAGAACGAGCCATGTGGATCGTGAGAATCCTCCGCGCGGCGGATGTCCTCGTCCCGACGTCCACGTAGCGTCGTGTGCGTGAACTGGTTGATCCTCCTGGGGGCGGTGGCCGCGGCGGCCGTCGTGATGTGGATCGCCGATCGCGTGGGGTGGATCGACCTGTCGAACAAGGCCACACGCAGCGGCGGATCCGGCGGCGTGATCTCGATGATGGACGAGGTGTTCGCGCCGACCCGTCACGAGACGCAAGCGGAGTACGAACGGCAGTCGCGCCTCCCGAGGGAAGCACCGACGCCGGCGGACGACGACCACGACCTGCTCAGCGGGAGTGTCCTCATCAAGGTGCCGCCGGTGCGCAGCGCCGGTCGGCACGCGGTGCAGGTCGGCACGCACGACCGGTCGTACTGACCGACCGCGTCAGCGGGTCGTGAGCTCCTGGTAGTCCGGGTGCCGCTCGATCCAGGCCGCGACGTAGCTGCACTGCGGCACGACGCGGCGCGACGATCCCGAACGGACGTCGTCGAGCGCGTTCTGGACGAGGATCGAGGCGTGTCCGCCCCCGCGGTGCGCGGGGTCCACCTCGGTGTGCACGAAGCGGATCTCGTCGCCGTCGACCTCGTACGCTGCGAAGCCGATCACCTCGCCGTCCTCGACGAGGGAGTACTGCTGCTTGTCGGTGTCGTTCCGGACCTCGGGTGTCGCCATGTCCGAGACGCTACGCCTCCGGGCCGCCGCGGCCTGGGCAGCCGCTGAGCACGGGCGGGTGTGGACCAGAATGGTCGAGTGCACAACGGCGACGATCGGGGCCCGGACCGGGTGGTCCTGGGCGACAACCTCGACGTCCTCCCGACCCTGACGGACGGCTCCTTCACGCTCGTGTACCTCGACCCGCCCTTCAACACCGGCCGGTACCAGCGCCGGCACGCGAGCGCCGCGGTCCGCGAACCGACTGCCGACGACGAGGTCGCGGACACCCCGGCCGGAGCGCGTGCCGCCGATCGTCGGCGCGAGCGCGTGACGGGCTTCCGGGGGAGCACGTACGAGCGGGTCCGCGGTGACCTCATGCGCTTCGACGACCGGTTCGAGGACTACTGGTCCTTCCTCGAACCGCGACTGCTCGAGGCCTGGCGGCTCCTCGCCGAGGACGGCACCCTCTACCTCCACCTCGACTACCGCGAGTCGCACTACGCCAAGGTCTTGCTCGACGCGCTGTTCGGCCGGGAGTCCTTCCTCAACGAGATCGTCTGGGCGTACGACTTCGGTGCGAAGTCTCGATCGCGCTGGCCGACCAAGCACGACACGATCCTCGTCTACGTGAAGGATCCGTCGGCGTACTGGTTCGACTCCGAGGCGGTCGACCGTGAGCCGTACATGGCACCGGGGCTCGTCACGCCCGAGAAGCGTGCGCGCGGAAAGCTCCCGACGGACGTCTGGTGGCACACGATCGTGTCCCCGACCGGCAAGGAGAAGACCGGCTACCCGACGCAGAAGCCCGAGGGGGTGCTGCGCCGCATCGTGCAGGCGTCCTCGCGCGAGGGCGACTGGGTGCTCGACTTCTTCGCCGGCAGCGGGACGACGGGTGCGGTGGCGCGGGCGCTCGGGCGGCGGTTCGTGCTCGTGGACGACAACCCGGTCGCCGTCGACGTCATGCGCCGGCGCCTGCCGGGTGCGGCGTTCGACGTGGTGGGGCCCCCCCCCCCGGGGCGCGGGGGGGCCCCCGGGGGGAACGCGGGTG
>NZ_JAUZED010000014.1:9564-49091 GCF_030705415.1 Curtobacterium sp. A7_M15
CCTGCGGGGGGGGGCTGCCCCGGGGGCCCCCCCGCCGCCGGCGCCCCGGGCCTCACCACGGTGCTAATCGGCTGAGTGACGCCCGTGTCCGTGCTCGTGCTCGTGCTCATCGGACCCGGAGGCGCGGCTCGTCTCCGCGGCGTCGGCACCGGTGGTGTCGGTGGTCGCGTCCGTCGCCGTCCGGCCGGCGGTCGACCCCGGATCGGCGTCGACGGGGCTCGGCGCCGCGTGGGCCGCACGGGTCCGGATCGCACCCGTGGTGGTCGGCGGCTCGTCGACCGGCGCGGCGGCGGAGTGCGCGCCGTGCGTGGTCGCGTCGGGCAGCGGTGCGCGGGTGCCGTCGAGGGCGACGGTGGAGACCCCGCCGGTCGCTCCTGCGGATCGAGCCGTGGACTGCGCGGCACCGACCCCGACCGCCGACCCGGCCGAGCGGGGCTGCGACACCACGTCCGGTGACGTCGGCACGACCGCCATCGAGCCGGTGTCCGGCGAGACCAGTGATCCCGTGCGAGCGGCAGCGTGCTGTGCGTCCACGGTCAGCCGGTCCGGGTCGTCGGAGGCCCGCTCGTCGTCCGCCCGCGCGCTGTCCGCCTGTTCCTGCAGCGCCGAGACCTTGCGGAGCGGCGGCACGCGGAAGAACCAGGTCAGCACGAAGGCGAGCAGGATCACGGCGAGGCCGACGTAGTAGACGACCACCGCGGAGTTGCTGAACCCTACGAGGAACGGCCGGGTGAGACGCTCGTCCGCGCCGTTGAGGAACGACGTGTCGCTCGTCGACGAGCTGGTCGAGGAACTCGCGCTCGAGTCACCCTTCTTCAGCTGCGTGATGAGGGTCGGAGCGACCTCGTCCACGACGTTCTCGCGCTGCGTCCGGTTGGAGTAGTCGACCTGTACAGAGCCGTCGACCACCTCGGCCTTCGCCTTGGACGCGACCGCCTCGAGCGCCTGCTGTTCGGCCTGCGGCTTCGCGGCCGCGACCTGCTGCGCGATGACGCTGTCGGCGGCCGAGGCGGGGACCGTACCGGCCGCAACCTGCTGCTGGACGGCCGCGGTGACCTGCTTCGTCACGGCGGCGTCCGCGGCCTGCTTCGCCTGGCTCACACCCTTGTCGAGGCCGTCCTGGACGTTCTTCTGCACAGGGTCGACGATCTTGTTCCAGATCTGGTCCATCACGCCCTTGTTGTCCGAGGCGTTCGCGACCGACGGGGTGAGCGCGGCGTTCAGGGCGCTCTTCAGGTCGCCCTCGTTCTGCATCGCCGTCGTGATGTTCGTCGGCATGAGGGTGAACAGGACGGAGAGCAGAACGGCCGTGCCCATCGTGCCGCCGATCTGGCGGAAGAACGTGGCGGCGCTCGTCGCGACGCCGATGTCCCGGGGGCTGACGGAGTTCTGCGCCGCGAGGGTCAGGGTCTGCATGAGCTGACCGAGTCCGAGGCCGATGCCGAACATGCCGAGCATGAGGAACCAGAGCGGGCTGTCCGCGGTGAGGAACGTCAGGACGGTGAAGCCGATCGCGGTGAACGCGGTCCCGGTGATCGGGAAGACCTGGTAGCTGCCGGTCCGCGAGATGATCTGACCGGAGGCGATCGACGAGATCATCAGACCGAGCACCATCGGGAGCATCGAGAAGCCGGACTCGGTCGGCGTGACGCCCTTCACGATCTGCAGGTACAGCGGGATCGTGAGCATCGCGCCGAACATGCCGAAGCCGACCAGCACCGACAGGACCGCCGACATCGAGAACACGCGCGAACCGAACAGCTTGAGCGGCAGGATCGCGTCGTCGCCCATCGCACGCTCGACGAGGACGAACGCGACGAGGCCGACCGCGCCGATGGCGTAGCAGGCGAAGGCGCCGGGGGAGCTCCAGCCCCACTCGCGGCCCTGCTCGGCGATGAGGAGCAGCGGCACGAGGGTCACGATGACGAGCGTCGCGCCCCACCAGTCGATCCGGGGCTTGCCGCGGTCGCCGAACTTCGGCAGGTGCAGGAACGTCAGCACCATGACGAGCGCGATGATGCCGATCGGCACGTTGATCAAGAACACCCAGCGCCACCCGGCGATGAACAGCAGCTGGTCCGCGCCGGCGAAGACACCGCCGACGAGCGGTCCGATGACACTCGAGATCCCGAAGACCGCCAGGAAGTAGCCCTGGTACTTGGCGCGCTCGCGCGGAGCGAGCATGTCGCCCATGATGGCGAGCGGCAGGGACATCAGACCGCCGGCGCCGAGGCCCTGCAGTGCGCGGAAGCCGGCGAGCATGAGCATCGACGTCGAGAACGACGCGAAGAAGGACCCGACGATGAAGATGCCGATCGCGGTCAGGAACAGCGGACGGCGCCCGAAGATGTCGGAGAGCTTGCCGTAGATCGGCGTCGTGATCGTGCTCGCGATGAGGTAGGCCGTGGTGACCCAGGCCTGCTGGTCGAGGCCGTGGAGGTCGTCGCCGATCGTTCGGATCGCGGTCCCGACGATCGTCTGGTCGAGGGCACCGAGGAACATGCCCGCCATGAGGCCGTAGATGACCAGCAGGATCTGCCGGTGGTTCATCACGGCGTTGGACGAGGTGGTGGGTGCCGCGGGTGCGGTCGCGGTCTGGGTCATGTGGAGGGTCTCCCGGAAACTTTGCGCTGGCTGCAAAGTTACATCTGCCGCAAGGTGAAGGGTCGCGCCGGAGCGGGTTCCTGAGTGGATCGGCAGCACCGGCACCGGTTTCGGTGGCGTCCGTGGGGTCGCCCACGCGCGGGCGCCCGACGCCGTCACAGTACGCCTGCGTGCGCCGGGCGGTGCCCGTTCGGTTCGTTCCGCGTGGAGCCTCAGGCCCCGAGGGCGGCGTCGACGATCTCCTTGGCTTCGCGCTGCACCTGTTCGAGGTGCTCCTGTCCGACGAAGCTCTCGGCGTAGATCTTGTAGACGTCCTCGGTGCCGGACGGGCGGGCCGCGAACCACGCCTTGTCGGTGACGACCTTCACGCCGCCGACGGCCGCGTCGTTGCCGGGTGCCTTCGACAGCTTCGCCGTGATCGGGTCGCCCGCGAGGGTCTCGGCGGTGATGGCGTCGCCGTCGAGCTTCGACAGTCGGGCCTTCTGCTCCTTGCTCGCGGCGGCGTCGACACGCTGGTAGACGGGGGCCCCGAAGCGCTCGGTCAGCTCGTCGTAGAGCTGCGAGGGGGTCTTGCCGGTGACCGCGATGATCTCGGACGCCAGGAGCGCCAGGATGATGCCGTCCTTGTCGGTGGTCCACGCGGTGCCGTCGGTGCGGAGGAACGACGCGCCGGCCGACTCCTCACCGCCGAAGGCAACGGACCCGTCGATCAGGCCCGGGACGAACCACTTGAAGCCGACCGGGACCTCCCACAGGCGACGACCGAGCGATTCGGCCACCCGGTCGATGATGCTCGACGACACGAGGGTCTTGCCGATCGCGGCGTCGTCGCGCCATGCCGGGCGGTGCGCGTAGAGGTACTCGATCGCCACGGCGAGGTAGTGGTTCGGGTTCATCAGGCCACCGTCGGGCGTGACGATGCCGTGCCGGTCGGAGTCGGCGTCGTTGCCGGTGAGGACGTCGAAGTCGTCCTTGCGGGCGACGACCGAGGCCATCGCACTCGGGCTCGACGGGTCCATCCGGATCTTGCCGTCCCAGTCGAGCGTCATGAACGACCAGGTCGGGTCGACGTCGGGGTTGACCACGGTCAGGTCGAGCCCGTAGTGGTCGCGGATGCGGTTCCAGTAGGGCAGCGATGCGCCGCCGAGCGGGTCGGCGCCGATCTTCACGCCGGCGCGCTTGATCGCGTCGATGTCGATGATGTTCTCGAGGTCGGCGACGTAGGCGCCGAGGAAGTCGTAGCGGTCGGGCGAGGCGTGCTCGGTGCGCTGGACCTCGGCGTTGCCGCCCGCGATGATCGCGTTCGCGCGCTCGGCGATCCAGCTCGTGGCGTCGCTGTCGGCCGGCCCGCCGTGCGGGGGGTTGTACTTGAACCCGCCGTCACGCGGCGGGTTGTGGCTGGGCGTGATCACGATGCCGTCGGCAGTGTCCGCGTTGCCGGCACGGTTGTACGCGATGATCGCGTGGCTGAGCGCCGGCGTCGGGACGTAGCCGTTCTCGCTGTCGGCGAGGACGTGCACGCCGTTGGCGGCCAGTACCTCGAGCGCGGTGCGCTCGGCGGGGCCGGAGAGCGCGTGCGTGTCACGGCCGATGAAGAGCGGACCGTCGGTGCCCTGCGACGTGCGGTACTCGACGATCGCCTGCGTGATCGCGGCGATGTGCGTGTCGTTGAAGGCCGAGTCCAGCGAGGAGCCGCGGTGACCCGAGGTGCCGAAGACGACCTTCTGCTCGGGCACGGAGACGTCCGGCACGCGCTCGTGGTAGGCGGCGATGAGGGCGTCGAGGTCGACGAGGTCGTCTGCAGTGGCAGGGGTGCCGGCGCGGTCGTTCATGCGTCCATCCTGGCATCGCGCCGATCGGCGTGCCCAGGAACGCCGAGCCTGTGGACGACGAACGTGCCTGTGGACGAAGAGCGAGCGGCCGTCCGCACCGGGGAGAAAGGGGGACACCCCGGGTGGACGACCGCTCGCGGTCTGGGGACGGCGTCAGGCCGTGCGGAACGAGCCCGTCGCGGTGCGCAGCGAACCGGTGGCCGTGCGCGTCGAGGACGACGCCGTGCCGGGCCGACGGAACTGCGTGTCGACGAAGCGCCCGAGCGCACGCCCGATGCCGGTGCCGGTGTAGCTCCCGACGGGCCGCCAGGCGGCGTTCACCGCGTAGGCGCCGAGTTCGTCGCGGTTCTCGAGGCCGGTCACGTAGGCGCCGCCCAGGGGGTTCTGACGGTTCTGCATGGATGCTCCTCGTCGTCGTGCCGAGGGGTCGTCGGTCACCGGGCCGGCGACCGCGACGTCGTCGGCTTGATGTCCTCCACACTAGCCGCTTCTTTTGCATGAAGCAAAAAAAGGATTGCTCAGGCGAGCAGCTCGCAGAAGGTCCGGCCCTCGGCGGTCCAGCTCTGCTTCGCGACGAGACCGACCCGTTCGGCATGGTCGAGCAGGGCGTCGACGCCCACCTCGGCCCACGGGAACCCCGCGCTCTGGTGGCCGTCGGCGTCCACCACGCGAGCGGTGTACACCCGGTCCGCCGTGCGGTCGACGTGGGTCTCGACGACGATCCGGCCCCCGACGCGCACGATGTCGCGGCACCGGGCGAGCAGGGCCCCCGGGTCGCCGCCGATGCCGATGTTCCCGTCGATCACGAGTGCGGTGTCCCAGTGGCCCTCGTCGGGGACGGTGTCGAAGACCGAGCCCTGGATCGCCGTCCCGCCGGAGCGGCGGGCGATCGCGACGGCGTCGGCCGACACGTCCACGCCGAGCGAGGGGATGCCGAGCGTGCGTGCGGCGACGAGCATCCGCCCCGGTCCGCAGCCGATGTCGATCACGGGTCCGTCCGCGCCGTCGAGGAGCGAGCGGTCGATGCGGTCGGCCGCGGCACTCCACCGGCCGACGTCGAGCGTCACCGCGCGGTCCGGTCGCGACGTGTCGGTCAGCCGGATGCGACCGTCGGTGCGGAGCGCACGAGCGTACGGCTCGCCGCCGCCGGCCCCGAAGGAGACGGGTGCTTCCATGGTCATCGGAGTGCCCCCGTGGTCTCGGCCTGCAGCGCGGCGGCGAACGTGGAGTCGGGCACCAAGGCGGCCACGCGCTCGGCGTCCGGCACGGTGTCGACGTCGAGCAGGACCCCGAGGGTGCCCACGTCGAGCCCGGCCCCCGTCAGGCGTGCGAACTGGACCGCGCCGGTGTCGTCCTGCGACATCGGCACGCCGCGGAGCAGGTCGCCGTCCGGTTCGCGCAGGTAGAGGGACCAGAAACCGCCGTCCTCGGCCGGACCGAACCAGGCGTCGCGGTGGGGTTCGTCGAACACCGGTGCGACGTCCGCCGCGCCGAACTGCGGCGTGTCCATGCCGACGAGCAGGGTCGGACCCGCGACCGCGTCGAACAGGGCGCCGAGCCGCTCGTCGAGGCCGCCCGTGGTCTGGTGGACGACGTCGAAGCCCTCGGCCCCGGTCGGCAGCACGGTGCCGTCGTAGAAGAGCACGCGGCGCGCTGCGGGCAGCGCGCGGACGGTCGCGAGCGTGTCGGCGAGGCTCGCGGCGGCGACCCGCGCGGCACCCTCGGGGGTGAGCGCGGGCGTCAGGCGGGTCTTGACCCGGCCGGGCAGGCACTCCTTCGCGACCACGGCGACGGTGATGTCGGTCGTCATGAGTGGACCTCCTCGGACGGGGTGGGACCGGCCACGTGCCGGACCGGAGCGGGTGCGATGACGGTGGGTCGCGCCTCCCGGCGGTACTCGCGCAGCAGACGCGACATGTCCTTGACGGCGTTGACGGTGCCGCGGAGCGTGCCGGTGACCTTGCTGTCGCCGATGCGCTGTGCGTACCCGATGTCGGACTCGTCGACGCGCCACCCGGCGGCGTGTGCCGCGAGGACCATCTCGAGCGGGTAGCCGCTGCGGCGGTCCCGCAGGTCGAGGGCGACCAGGTCCGCGCGTCGCATCACCCGCATCGGGCCGAGGTCGCGGAGTCGGTACCCGGTCGCGCGACGCATCAGGACCGCGAGCACCCGGTTCGCGAACCGGGCGTGCGGAGCCCAGGCGCCGGGGGTGGTCGGCACACGGCGGCCGAGCGCGAGGTCGGTGTGTCCGGTGGCCACGCGGGCGACGAGCGGGACGAGCTCGGCCGGGTCCATCGAGGCGTCGGCGTCGCAGAAGGCGACGTACTCGGCGGTGGCGGCGGCGACGCCGGCGGCGCAGGCCGAGCCGAACCCCTTCACCGGTTCCGTCACGACGAGGGCGCCGTGCGCCCGGGCGACGTCGGCGGAGCCGTCGGTCGACCCGTTGTCGACGACGATCGCGCGGTAGCCGCGCGGGAGTCGGCCCAGGACCTCGGGGAGGGCATCGGCCTCGTCGAGACAGGGGAGGATGACGTCGACGTTCATGTCGCCCATTCGGTGCGGAGCGTCGGAACGACTGGTGTCGGCTCCCGCCGCGCGCGTCGGCGGGTCAGGGCGGTCGGTCTCGAGGGCCGGCTGTCGTTCCATGCCTCTGACACAACACGCAACAATCGGACGGGGTACAGGATCGGCGTCCCCCGATGGACGATCCGCGCACTCCCGGGATCGGGATACCCCCGACCGGGGGACATGCGGGTGGGGCGTCCTGTGGACGCGGCCACCGGGGTGGGGTGAGGGCATGGAGGCGCGGTGTCGGTCTCGGGGACCGGCGCCGCGCCTCCAGACGGTCGCCTCCGCGCTCGCCCGCTCGCCTGCTCGCCCGCTCGCCTGCTCGCCCGCCCGCCTGCTCGTTGAGCGGGCGAGAAACGTCCCGTTCGCGGCCGCGGTGCGGCCGCTTCTGCCCGCTCGCCGAACGTGAGCGGCGGGTCGTGCCCGCCATGCCGCTCAGCCCGCGCGGCGTGTTCTGCCCGCTCGGGGCCGCACCGGCTACTGCACCGCGGCGCGCAGCGGCGCCGACTGGAACTCCCGCATCCCCTGCTCGAAGTCGACCTCGGCGCGCCACCCCAGCTCGGCGGCGATCCGGTCCGACGACGCCGTCACGTGCCGGACGTCCCCGAGCCGGTACTCGCCCGTCACGACCGGCTGCGGCCCGTCCGGGCCGGCGATCGCGGCCGCCATCTCGCCGATGGTGTGCACGATGCCGGAGCCGACGTTGTACGCACGGAAGGTCTCCGCCGGGAGCTCCGCCGTCGCGCCGATCGACGCGAGGTTCGCGCCGGCGACGTCGTCCACGTGCACGAAGTCACGTCGCTGGCGGCCGTCCTCGAAGACGCGGGGTGCCTCGCCGCGGGCGAGCGCCGAGCGGAAGAGCGAGGCGACGCCGGCGTACGGCGTGTTCGCGGGCATGCCCGGCCCGTAGACGTTGTGGTAGCGCAGGGCGACGGCACGGCCGCCGGTCGCCCGTGCCCACGAGGAGGCGAGGTGCTCCTGCGCCACCTTGGTCTGCGCGTACACGTTGCGGGGGTCGAGTGCGGCGGACTCGTCGATCAGGCCGGGCACGAGCGGTCGGCCGTCCGGACCGATCGGGTCGAACTCGCCGGCGTCGAGGTCGGCACGGCGTCGGGCCGGCGGGCGGACGGGCTCGCCGGCGGCGGTCGTGTAGGCCCCCTCGCCGTAGACGACCATCGAGCTCGCGACCACGAGCCGGCCGATGCCGTGGCGGTCCATGCCGGCGAGGACGTGCGCGGTACCGGCGTCGTTCGTCGAGACGTAGTCCGGCGCGTCCTGGAAGTCGACGCCGAGACCGACCTTCGCGGCCTGGTGGCACACCACGTCCACGCCGTCCAGGGCCGCGTCGAGGGCGACCCGGTCGCGGACGTCGCCGTGCACGAACTCGATGCCCTGCTGCTGGTGGGCGGTCACGACCCCGGCGGGGTCGCCGTGCACGTCGTCGCGCAACGAGTCGAGCACGCGGACCTCGTGGCCCTCGGCGCGGGCACGGCGGACGATGGCGGAGCCGATGAAGCCGGCGCCGCCGGTCACGAGCAGGCGGGTCACGCGGTGGCCCGCTTCGCTGCGAGGGCGTCCGCGCTCGCCCCGGCCGGCACGAGCTCGCGCGGCGTGTAGTCGTCCGGGACCGCCGCGACGATCGAGCCGATGGCACGGACGATCACCTCGTTCGCCCGCGCGAGCCGCTCCATGACCATGCCGTGCGTGACCGGTGCCTCACCAGCCCCCGCCGCCGCCTCTTCCTCGGTCGGAGCGAGTCCGGCGTCGGCGTCGGTCACGAACGAGAGGTTCACCGTGCCGATGCCGAGCTCGGCGGCCAGGGGGACCTCCGGCGTCATCGTCATGTTGATCGTGTGGCCGCCGGCCTCGCGCATCCAGATCGACTCCGCACGCGTCGAGAACCGCGGCCCCTGGATCACCACGCAGGTGCCCGTCGGCCGGAACGGCACGTCGAGACGCTCGAGCGCGCCGATCGCGACCCGCCGGAGCACGGGGTCGAACGGGTCCGCGAAGGACAGGTGCTGGACCGCGTCCTCGAAGAAGGTGTCCGCGCGGCCCCACGTGCGGTCGATGAGCTGGTCGGTGACGACGAAGGTGCCCGGGGCGTAGTCGGGGTGCAGTCCGCCGACGGCGCTCGACGACACGACGGCGCGAACGCCGAGCGACCGCAGCGCCCACAGGTTCGCCCGGTGGTTGATGCGGTGCGGGGCGACGGAGTGCGCCCGGCCGTGGCGGGTGAGGAACGCCACGCGCTTGCCGGCCATGGTGCCGATGCTGATCGGGCTCGACGTGGGGCCGAACGGGGTGTCGACGTCGACCTCGTCCGCGGTGCCGGGTTCGAACAGCTCGTAGAGCCCCGACCCCCCGATCACCCCGATGCGCGTCTCGTCCACAGCTCCGGTCGTGGTCACGTCGTTCTCCACAGGTCCTCCGAATGGTCCTCGGCGCGTTCTGCGCGCTGGTTACGCTACTGGGACCGCCCCCGGCCGGACCGGGAGCGGACACACTTCTCACCTGTTCGGAGGCGCACGTGCGAACGATCGGTCAGCACCGTGACGAGATCGCGGCCCTGGTCGCGCCGGTGCTGTCCGCCAGACGCTCCGCCGTCACGGAGGCGCGGGACGTCGACGACCTCGCCACCGGGGCCGGCGGCGGACGGGGGTACCGCGAGCTCGCGCGTGCCGTCGTCGCACCCGTGCCGCTCCCACCGTTCGACAACAGCCAGATGGACGGCTTCGCCGTCCGGGCGTCCAACGCCGGTCGCGCGCTGCGGGTGGTCGCCCCGATCCCGGCGGGGACGATGCCCCCGGCGCTCGAGCCCGGTTCCGCTGCGCCGATCATGACCGGGGCGCGCATCCCGTCGGGTGCCGATGCGGTGTTCCCGGTCGAGGCCACCGACCCCGGGGCGTTCCCCGCGGCGTTGGCGCTCGCCGAGGTGACGGTGCCGGACGACCTCGCCCCGGGGACGTTCGTCCGGGCGACCGGCACCGACCTGCCGGGCGGGGGTGAGCTGGCTCCTGCCGGTGCCGCAGTGACGCCCGCACTGCTCGGCACCCTCGCCGCCGCCGGAGTGACGACGGTCGACGTCGTCCGGCCGCTCCGGGTGCTCGTCGTGTCCACCGGCTCCGAGCTCCAGGGCGCCGGGGACGCCACCATCGGCGACGCCAACGGGATCGCGCTGCGGGCGGCCCTCGCCGAGGTGGGGGTGCTCGCGCGCTCGGTCCGTCTGTCCGACGACGAACCGACGTTCGTCGCGGCCATCGCCGCGGCGGTGGGGGACTGGGCCGACCTCGTCCTCACCACCGGCGGCATCAGCGCCGGGGCGTACGAAGTCGTGCGGCAGGCCCTCGAGCCGCGCGGACTCACCGTCACGTCGGTCGCGATGCAGCCCGGCGGACCGCAGGCGTTCGGGACGGTCGAGCTCGCCGGGCGTCCGGTCCCCGTGGTGTCCTTCCCCGGCAACCCCGTGTCCGCCCTCGTCTCGTTCGAGGTGTTCCTCCGCCCGGTGCTGGCGGCGGACGCCGGGATACCCGACCGCGCAGCCGAGGTGGTGCCCGCTGCCGATGGCGCGACCTCCCCGGAGGGCAAGCACCAGGTCCGCCGGGGCCGGGTCGACGACGGCCGCGTGCACTTCGTCGGTGGGCCCAGCTCGCACCTGCTCGCGCACTACGCCGCCGCCACGCACCTCGTCCACGTCCCGATCGGCACCACCTCGGTGGAGCCAGGTGACCCACTGACCGTCTGGAGCCTCCGATGACCGAACCAGCACCCGTCGCCGACGAGCTCTCGCACGTCCGCGCCGACGGCACCGCCCACATGGTCGACGTCTCCGGGAAGGACGTCACCGCACGGTCCGCGGCCGCGACCGCGACGCTCGTCACCCGACCCGACGTCGTCGCCCGCATCCTGGACGGCTCGCTGCCCAAGGGCGAGGTCATCGGCACCGCCCGGATCGCGGCGATCATGGCGGTGAAGAAGACCTCCGACCTCATCCCGCTCTGCCACCCGCTGCCGATCGCCGGGGTCGAGGTCGACATCACCGGGGCCGACGACCGCGTCCTCGTCGAGGTGTCCGTCCGCACGACCTCGCGGACCGGCGTCGAGATGGAAGCGCTCACCGGCGCGAGCGTCGCGGCCCTGACCGTGTACGACATGGTGAAGGCCGTCGACCGCGCGGCCATGATCACCGACGTCCGGGTGCTCGAGAAGCACGGCGGACGCTCGGGGGACTGGAGCAACCGATGACCTCGCAGCCGACCAGGGGCCGGGCGGCCGTCGTGGTGGTGTCGACCCAGGCGTCCGCCGACCCCGCGCTCGACCGGACGGGTCCCGTCATCGCGAGCTGGCTCCGCGAACGCGCCTTCACCGTCCCCGAGCCGGTCATCGTGCCCGACGGTGGTCCCGTCGCCGAGACCGTCTCCGCCGAACTCCTCTCCGACGCCCGCGTCGTGATCACCACGGGCGGGACCGGCGTCACCCCCACCGACCGCACGCCCGAGGCGATCGCACCGCTCATCGACCTCGAGCTCCCCGGCATCACGGAGGAGATCCGTCGCCGCGGTCTCGCCGGAGCAGGACCGACCGCCCTGCTCAGCCGGGGCATCGCCGGGATCGCCGGCGGCGGCACGCTGGTCGTCACGCTCCCGGGATCCCGTGGCGGTGTCGCCGACGGACTCGCGGTCCTCGACGGGCTGCTCGACCACGTCCTCGCCCAGGTGTCGGGTGAGGGACACGCACCGAGGAGTGCCTCGTGACCGACCTCGCGACGGCAGACGACCGGGTCGTGGTGGCCGACGTCGTCGACCGCTCGATCACCGTCGACGAGGTCTCGGCCGTCGTCGCCACCGACCAGGACGGCGCGGTCGTCACCTTCGCCGGGGTCGTCCGCGACCACGACGGCGGCAAGGGCGTGACCGCGCTCGAGTACGAACGGCACCCGAGCGCCGGTGCGGTCATCGCCGAGGTGGCCCGCGCGATCGCGGACGCCCACCCCGAGGTCCGCATCGCGGTGCTGCACCGGGTCGGCGGGCTCGGCGTCGGGGACGTGGCGCTCGCTGCGGCCGTGTCGTCCCCGCACCGGGCCGAGGCGTTCGCTGCCTGCGGTGCGCTCGTCGACCTCGTGAAGGAGCGGGTGCCGATCTGGAAGCACCAGCGGTTCACCGACGGTTCCGACGAGTGGGTGGCCGCCCTCTGACAGATCCTCAGTCGATCTGGTTGCATCGGTGGCGATGACCGACACCGCAGCACGGGCCGGAGCCCGATGGGCGCTCGCCGACGAGCAGGCACGGATCGTGCTCGACGCGCGGCCGCCCCGCCGTCTGTCGATCGCGGCTGTGGTCGTCGTGGTCGCGGCAGCCGTCATCGGGCTGGCCGTCGTGGCGCTCGTCTCCCCGCTGGACTCCGACGGACGCGTGGCGACGACGGCCGCCGGCGCCGTGATCGGTCTCGCAGTCGTCATCGTCGACGCGAGTCGGACGTACCGATCGAGGCGACATCCGGAGCGGCTCCCGGTCACCAGAGCACTCTCGGGACGTGAGCGGCACGCGATCGACCGGGTCGTCCGCGGTCGTCTGGTCGCTCCGGACGAACGACTGGGCATCGTCCATGCGGCTGCGGTCCAGTCGAGCAGTGGTCGTGCGCTGCTGTCCACCGGTGGCTTCCTCGTCCTCCTGACCTCGACCGCGGTCGCGGGCGGCTTCCCGTGGCCGCTCTACGTCGCCGCCGCGTTCGCCGCCGCGATCGCGTTCGGGTTCGCCGTCCGTGACGTCGTCGTCGCACGTCGGTACCTCGATGGCCACCCTGTGGAACTCCGCAGCGGACCGTTGCCGGATCGCAACCGCGCCACGCGTTCGGGGCGTAGCGCCGGTTCCTAGCCGATCCATAGACTCCGGGACCATGAGCGTGCTGTTGTACGGGGCCGGCGTGGTCCTGCTGGTCTTCGCCCTGATCGACATCCTGACGAAGACCGACGACCAGGTCCGGGGGCTGCCGAAGTTCGCGTGGGTGCTCCTCGTGATCCTGGTCCCCGTCGTCGGCAGCATCGTCTGGTTCGCCATCGGACACGACTGGGCTCCGGGCGAGCGGAACCACGGCCGGTACCTCGAGCCCACACGCCACGAGGACCGGTACGCCACGCTCGGCGAGGCTCGGAACGCGCACGGCGACAAGCGGGTGAGCGGCACGGAGCAGGAGCTCGCCGAACTCGAGCGTGAGATCGAGTACTGGGAGGCGCAGGCGCGCCTGAAGCGGGCGAAGGAAGCCGCTGGCGAGGGTGAGCCGACCCCGGGTACGTAAGGGTCCGAGCCTCTCCACCTGAACTGTAAAGTAAATAAAGTAAATACGGTTTGGAGAGGGCATGACCGAGCAGACGATCGACCGTCCCCGCAGCCCGTTCAATCCAGGATACGGCCGTCAGCCCTTGGTGTTCGGCGGGCATGAGCGGGAGATCGAAGAACTCACGCGAGTGTTCACCACGCTCGACTTCGGGGAGAACCACTCGATCCTCATCGCGGGACTTCGTGGTGCCGGAAAGACGTCGATGCTGACGTTGCTCCAACACGCGGCCACCGATGCGGGCTGGCTCGTCATCAGCGACGACGCCAGCTCCGGGTTGATGGAGCGAGTCATGGAGACGACGATCCCTTCACTGATCAATGCACTGGATACTGGGACGAAGGGCCGACTGACAGGTCTGGGCATCTGGGAGTTCAACGCGGCGTGGGAGTACCAGGACCGTCGTCGCGAGGTGAAGCCGCTCCTCCGCAACGACCTGGTCGCGTTGTCGAACGCGATCGACAACCGCGGGATCCTGATCACGATCGACGAGGTGTCCTCGGGCCGGGTTCGGCTTCGTGAACTCGCCAAGTTCGCGCTCCAGGTGTCACACGCGCTGACGGACGGCGCGAACATCATGATCGCGTTCGCCGGGATTCGGATCGACCTCGATGAACTGCTGAAGCAGGAACACGCCACGTTCCTGCGGCGCTCGCGCGACCTGACCTTCGAGCGACTCGACCCGCACGCAACGATGGCGGTGCTCCGCGAGACGGCCGAGGTCGGAGGCCGAGCTGTCGCTCCCGACGCCCTGCGCCGTCTGGCCGAGATCGCGCAGGGGTATCCCTACTTGATCCAGCTGGTCGGAGACTACGCCTGGCGGGCTCGCGTCGAAGCTCCCACGATCGAGCTCGAGGACGCCGAAGTCGCATTCGAGAAGGCGATCAAGGCGGTGATGAACCGCGTGATCAGCAAGGTCTACCTCGACCTCTCGGACAAGGACCGCGAATTCGTGAGGGCGATGACGATGGCGCTCGTGGACGGTCGAGCGAAGATGTCGCGGATCGTGGCGCTCATGGGCGAGTCGGACCAGTACGTCCAGGTCTACAAGCGACGGCTCATCGACACCGGCTACGTCCAGCGCGCAGGCCACGGCTTCGTGAGCTTCACGCTGCCCTACCTCGACCAGTACATCCGGAGCCTCATATCGGATGATCTCCCGGACGATCGCGAGGCGGCTGATGACTGGGCGGACTTCCCGGCGCCCCAGATCTGAGCGACAACACCAACGTTCGCGACCTGCCGGAGCTGAGCCGCGCCTCCTGGGCCCGCCGTCCGCTGGCGGACGTCGCTGTCGAACGACAAGATCGTCGTCGCACGACAACGGGGATGTCGTTCCGAGTCGGACCCAGCCCCGGACCCCACATGCCCGCCACCCCGCCCCGCACACTGCACCCCGCCATGCCGCCTACCCTTGTCGGGTGGCTCATCTCCTCGGCGCCGAGAACCTGCATCTCGAGTTCCCCACCCGTGTCGTCTTCGACAGCGTCACCCTCGGCATCGACGAGGGTGACCGCATCGGCGTCGTCGGCCGGAACGGCGACGGCAAGTCGACCCTCCTCGCCCTGCTGTCCCAGCGCCTCGAACCGGACGGCGGCCGCGTCACGCACCGCCGCGGCCTGACGGTCGGGTACCTCGACCAGCGCGACGTCCTGCCCGAGGGCGAGACCGTCGGCAGTGTCGTCGTGGGCGACCTGCAGGAGCACGAGTGGGCCGGGGATCCGAAGATCCGCGACATCATCGGCGGCCTCGTGTCGGACATCCCCTGGGACGTGTCCGTCGACGAACTGAGCGGTGGCCAGCGCCGCCGCGTCGCCCTCGCGAGGCTGCTCGTCGGCGACTGGGACGTCCTGTTCCTCGACGAGCCGACGAACCACCTCGACGTCGAGGGCATCCAGTGGCTCGCCGAGCACATCAACCGTCGGTGGTCCGCGAACCAGGGCGGCCTCGTCGTCGTGACGCACGACCGCTGGTTCCTCGACGCGGTCTCGACCGACACGTGGGAGGTCCACGACGGCATCGTGGAGCCCTTCGAGGGTGGCTACGCGGCCTACATCCTCCAGCGCGTCGAGCGTGACCGGCAGGCGGCCGCGTCCGAGCAGCGCCGGCAGAACCTGGCCCGCAAGGAGCTCGCCTGGCTCCGCCGTGGCGCCCCGGCGCGCACGAGCAAGCCGAAGTTCCGCATCGACGCGGCGAACGCCCTCATCGACGACGTGCCGCCGATCCGCGACACCGTCGCCCTCGCGAAGACCGCCACCGCGCGGCTCGGCAAGGACGTCGTCGACCTGCTCGACGTGAGCGTCTCGTTCGACGGCACCCAGATCCTCGACCGCGTCGAGTGGCGGATCGCGCCGGGGGAGCGCACGGGCATCCTCGGCCCGAACGGTGCCGGCAAGTCGACGCTCCTCAGCCTCGTCTCCGGCCGTCTGCAGCCCACGAGCGGGCGTGTGAAGACGGGCAAGACCGTGCAGGTCGCCGTCCTCGACCAGCAGCTCGCCGACCTCGCGCAGTTCGCCGACGACCGCGTCCGCGAGGTCGTCGCCCGCAAGAAGACGAGCTACGTCGCGGACGGCAAGGAGATGACGCCGTCGCAGCTCCTCGAGCGGCTCGGCTTCACGTCGGCGCAGCTGTCGACGCCCGTGAAGGACCTCAGCGGTGGGCAGAAGCGCCGCCTGCAGCTCATGCTCATCCTGCTCGACGAGCCGAACGTCCTCATCCTCGACGAGCCCACGAACGACCTCGACACCGACATGCTCGCCGCGATGGAGGACCTGCTCGACACCTGGCCGGGCACCCTCCTCGTCGTCAGCCACGACCGGTACCTGCTCGAGCGCGTGACGGACCAGCAGTACGCCGTCCTCGGCGGGCACCTCCGGCACCTGCCGGGCGGTGTCGACGAGTACATGCGGCTGCGTGCGGCCGGCACCGGCGGCGGGACCGCGTCAGCGGCTGCCGCCGCGTCTGCCGGGAGGCCCGACACCGCCGGCGGGACCGGCTCGGCCGGTCCCGTGGCCGGTTCCACTGCCGCGGTCGGCTCCGGTGCGTCGGCTGCGGCTGCCTCGGGCCTCTCGGGCGCGGAGCGCCGCACCGCCGAGAAGGAGATGTCGGCGCTTGACCGCAAGATCGCGAAGGTCGGCGACGACCGGAAGAAGCTGCTCGACCGGTTCGCGTCGCACGACCAGTCGGACTACGCCGGCCTCGGGGAGCTGCAGGCACAACTGACCGCGCACGAGGCGGAGATCGAGCAGCTCGAGGAACGCTGGCTCGAGCTCGCGGACCAGCTCGGGGTCTGATCCCGTCTACTCGGTCGGCCGTGCGTCCGCGGGCGCGCCGCCGCCGGGGTTCGCGACGACCTCCCACAGGTGCCCGTCCGGGTCCCGGAAGAAGCCGGACCACATGCCCCACGGGCGGGTGTACGGCGGCGCGAGCATCGTCGCCCCGGCAGCCCGCGCTCGTTCGAGGAACGCCTCGGCGTCGGCCTGGCTCTCGACGAAGTGCCCGATCGTGCTGCTCGGCGCGGTCGCCAGGGCGACGCCGGAGTCCTTCGCCAGGTCGTCACGGCCGTAGACGCTGACGATGAGTCCGTCGTCGAGCGTGAACATCGCGGTGGTGCCGCCCGCTTCGGTGTCGGTCGCGGGGTACTCGGTGCCGATCACCCCGCTGCCGTCGATCCCGAGCAGGGCGCGGTAGAACTCCGCCGAGCGTGCGACGTCGGCGACGGCCAGGGTGATCGCGTGCATGCGCCGGAGGGTACCCGCGCGTACGACGGTCGGGTCAGTCCCCGAGTCCGAGGATGAGTCGTCGGAGCAGCCCCGACAGCTGGTCCTGCTCCGTGTCCGAGACCCCGGCGAGGATGGCACGCTCGGCGGCCAGCAGGTCAGCGATCGCGGCGTCCACCGCTGCGCGGCCCTCGGTGGTCAGCGACACGAGGATGCCCCGGCCGTCCTTCGGGTCGGTCCGCCGGGCCACGAGCCCGCGGGCCGCCAGCCGGTCCACCCGGTTCGTCATCGTGCCGCTCGAGACCAGTGTCTGCTGCAGGAGCGTCTTCGGGCTGAGCTCGTAGGGCTCGCCGGCCCGCCGCAGCGCCGACAGGACGTCGAACTCCCACGGCTCGACGTCGCTCGCGTCGAACGCCGCCCGTCGGGCGCGGTCGAGGTGACGGGCGAGGCGGTCGACGCGGGACAGGACCTCGAGCGGGCCGAAGTCCAGGTCGGAGCGCTCGCGACCCCACGCCGCGACGATCCGGTCGACCTCGTCTTCCTGCGGCATCCCACCATCTTGGCGGATGCGGGCGGTGCACGGCCAGCCGCCGCGGCTCGTGCCCGGGGATCAGTCGAACGTGAGCACGATCTTGTCCCGGGTCTCGCCGGACTCGAGGAGCCGGTGGGCCTCGGCCGCCTCGCGGACGGGCAGGGTCAGACGTCGCTTGAGACGGAGGTCCCCGGAGGCGAGCAACGGCATCGTGACCGCGAGCGCGTCCGGTGCGCGGTCGGGGCTCGGGTGGGACAGCACCGCGCCCGACGGAGCGACCTCCGGACCGCCGACGAGGGTGACGACCCTGCCGGGGTCACCGACCACGGACACCGCCTCCGTCAGGCCGCCGCGACCGGCAGCGTCGATGACCGCGTCGACCGTGGAGCCGACGCGCTCGAAGACTCCGGGGCCGGACACGACGAACTCGCCGCCGAGGTCGCGGACGAGCGCGGCGTCGTGCTCCCTCGCCACACCGACGACCCGGATGCCCCCGGCACGTGCCAGCTGCACGACCATGCTCCCGACCGCGCCGGCGGCACCGAGCACGACGAGCGTCTCCCCGGGCTCCACACCGACGGTGCGCATCGTGCCGACCGCGGCGTCGGCCGCGGCGGGCAAGGCGGCCGCAGCGTCCCACGGCACCGAAGCGGGCTTCGGGTACCAGACCGGTGTCGCGACGAGTTCCCCGTACCCGCCCTGTGACGGCAGCAGCGCGGCGACCTCGTCGCCGACGTGCGCCTCGGCACCGGCTTCGACCGCTTCCACGACACCGGCCGCCTCGAAGCCGAGGACGTCCCCGGGGCGCTGCGGGAACACCGACGTGAGGTCGCCGGCGCGGATGTGCAGGTCGGTCGGACCGACCGCCGCTGCCCGGACGCGGACGAGGACCTCGCCGGGGCCGGCCGTCGGCGGTTCCACGGAGCGCCACTGCAGGACCTCCGGACCGCCGAAGGCCGAGATCACGATCGCGTTCGACATGCTGCACCTTCTCCTGGACCTGGTGGGGACTGCTCCCCCGTGCCTGCACCGTAGGCAGCCCCGGGACGCCGAGCGTGTCCGTGGCGCGGACACCCTGCTCGGGAGTGCGCCGTCGGACTCGTCGGTCGTGGGAGGATGGTCCGGCGCCTCCGTGCGCGTTCCGCCTTGGTGTAATGGCAGCACGACGGCCTTTGGTGCCGTTAGGTCCGGGTTCGAATCCTGGAGGCGGAGCTCTCGCGCGTCAGCGCACCGCCCGGAACGTGCTCCGGTACCGCGACGGCGTCGTGCCCAAGGCTGCCGACAGGTGACGTCGGAGCGACGTACCCGTCGCGTACCCGACCGAGGCGGCTATGCCGTCGACGTCCAGGGTCGTCGTCTCGAGGAGTTCTCGGGCTGCGGTGAGTCGCTGTTGGGTGAGCCACCGCAGGGGCGTCAGCCCGGTCTCGTCGAGGAACCGGCGGGCGAACGTCCGCTCGCTCATGTGCGCGTGCTCTGCCAGCGCGCGGACGCTCAGTGGTTCCTGCAGCCGGCCGAGCGCCCAGTCGCGCGTCGCTGACGTCGACTGATCGCTCGCGTTCGGCACCGGCCGCTCGATGAACTGCGCCTGACCGCCGTCCCGGTGCGGCGCGACGACACAGCGACGGGCAGCGCGGTTCGCGAGTTCGGACCCGTGGTCCTCGCGGATGAGGTGCAGACAGAGGTCGATGCCCGCCGCGGCGCCGGCCGACGTGTGCACCCGGCCGTCGCTCGTGAAGAGCACGTCCTCGTCCAGCTCGACGTCCGGGAACCAACCGCGGAAGAGCGGGGCGCACTGCCAGTGGGTCGTCGCCCGGCGGCCGTCGAGGACGCCTGCCGCGGCGAGGGTGAAACCGCCCGTGCAGATCGAGACGATCCGTGCTGTGTCGGGGACCGCCGCGAGTGCATCCGTGACGGCGCGCGGCAGCTCCCGCTGCAGCGAGTACGGCTCGACCGGCGCGATGATGACGGTGTCGGCGTCTGCGAGTGCCTCGGGCCCGGCGGACGGGGCGATGTCGAACCCGGCGTTCGTCCGGATCGGCCCGCCGTCCGGTGTGCAGAGGACCACCTCGTAGGCGTCGTCGGCGGCACCGAAGACCCGCGCCGGCATCCCGGCCTCGAACGGGTACGCGCCGTCCTGCGCGAGGACGACGACGCGGTGCGCGGACGCAGTGTGCATGGCGGGATCGTACCGGAACTTGACAGAACTGCCGTTGGTCGGTGCGCAGGTGCTCCCTAGCGTGGATCGCATGGCAGAGACGATGTTCGCGATCACCCAGGACGAGCTCGGCGGACCGGAGGTCCTCCGCGGCGTCGAGGTCGGTCGACCCGTGCCCGGGGTGGGAGAGGTGCTGGTACGGGTCCGCGCCGCGGGCGTCAACCCGGCCGACCACATGTACCGCCAGACCGGCGCGTTCGGGGCGCACCCGCCGTTCACGCTGGGCTGGGACGTCTCGGGCACCGTCAGTGCGGTCGGTCCGGGCGTCACGGTCCTCGCGCCGGGCGACGAGGTGTTCGGGCTGCTCCCGTTCCCGAAGGGCGCCGGCGCCTACGCCGAGTACGTGGTCGCACCGACCCGTGCCCTCGTCCCGAAGCCGGACGCGCTGACGCACCCCGAGGCGGGCGCCCTGCCGCTCGCCGGGCTGACCGCCTGGCAGTCCCTCGTCGAGACCGCCCACGTCACCAGCGGCACGCGGGTGCTCGTCACCGGGGCGACCGGGGGAGTGGGGCACCTCGCGATCCAGATCGCCGCCGCCCTCGGCGCCGAGGTCACCGCGCTCGCCTCGACCCCGAACGTCGATGCCGCACGCTCCTACGGGGCGGCGCGCGTCGTGGACTACCGCACGACCGACGTCGCGACCGTGGTGGCCGACCTCGACGTCGTGATCGACGTGCTCGGCGGGGACTTCACCGCGACGGCGGTCGGCGTGGTGCGTCCCGGCGGGACCGTCGTCACGATGATCCCGCAGATCGCAGACTCGACCCGGACCGCTGCCGCCGAGCGAGGGGTCCGGCTGGCCGGGCTCCTCGTCGAGGCCGACCGCCTCGGACTCCTCGAGCTGGTCCGGCTCGTCGAGGCGGGTCGGCTCCGCCCGACCGTGTCGGCGACCTACCCGTTGGCCGAGGCCGCCACCGCGCACCGCGACGGCGGCGGGTTCGGCAAGACCGTCCTGCTCCCCTGACCACCACGAACGAAGGAACCGAGATGTCCACGAACACCGAGACCGTGACCGCCTTCTACACGCGCGCCTTCAACGACGGCGAGCCGGAGGCCGCTGCTGCAGCGGCGATCGGCGACAGCTACGTGCAGCACAACCCGGGGGCGCCGGACGGCGTGCCGGCGTTCGTCGCGTACGTGCACTCGATGCGCGAGCGGTTCCCCGAACTCCGCCTCGAGGTGAAGCGCACGATCGCCGAGGGTGACCACGTCGTCACCCACAGCGCCTTCCACCTGACCCCGGGCGACCGCGGTATGGCCGTCGCCGACATCTGGCGGCTCGAGGACGGCAAGATCGTCGAGCACTGGGACGTGATGCAGCAGGTCCCGGAGCAGTCGGCGAACACCAACACCATGTTCTGAAGCAGCGCCGGGGGCCGTGCCAAACCGTGAGGCGGTGTGGGCCCCAGCCTGTTCCCCACCGGGACACGTCCGCGATCCGGCACCTCCGTACGGTCGACGACACCAACCGAACGGAGCTCCTGATGTCCCCTGTGCAGTTCACCCGTGAGTCACCCGCGGTCGGACGCGTCGTCGTCTCGGATCCGCCCGTCGGCCTGATGACCGGTGCGACCGTCCGCGGTCTGGCCGACGTCGTCGCGCAGCTCGTTGACGACACGAGCATCAAGGTGGTCGTCTTCGAGAGCAGCACCGACGACTTCTTCCTGAACCACTTCGACCTCGCGCGGATCGACGAATTCCCCGGTGGGGAGGCCTGGCTGGACCTCGTCGTCGCGCTGTCCGAGGCCCGGTACGTCACGGTCGCGGTGATCCGCGGGCGCACGCGCGGCGGTGGCAACGAGCTCGCCCTGGCACTCGACCTGCGGTACGCGAGCCGAGAACGCGCTCGGTTCGGCCAACCCGAGGTCGGCACGGCGGTCGTCCCCGGTGGCGGCGGGACGGAGCGCCTGCCGCGACAGATCGGACGCGACCGTGCGCTCGAGGTCATCCTGACCAGCGCGGACTACGACGCCGACACCGCCGAACGCTGGGGCTGGGTGACCCGTGCGCTCGACGACGACCGACTCGACGAGCACGTCGCCGGCATCGTCGCGCGCCTCGCGTCGTTCGACGGTGACGCGCTCGCCACCGCGAAGGCGATGGTCGCCCGCGCTGCCCTGCCGCCGCGATCGGATCTCGAGCTCGCGTACCGGACCTTCCAGGAGCGGATGGTGAGCCCGTCGTACCTGGCCCGGGCGGCGGGCGGATCCGCTCCCCTCGAGGACGACCGGCTGCTCGCCGCGGAGCTCGACCTCGGTACCGTGATCGGCGAAGCCGCACGACGACGAGCCGGCGGCGCCTGAGCCCGTCAGCTGAGACGCACCGTCTCGTCGAGCCACGGGGACCCGTGGTCTGCCTCGAGCTCGGGCCCGTGCGTCTGCCTCGTGTACAGCCGCAGCGCCGTGCCGTCGGGGTCGGGCACGACCATGAGCCACGCCTGGATCCCGGTCAGCACGGGGGAGTGCGCCACGCCGAGCTCGTCGAGGTATCTGCCCCACTCCTCGAGGTCCGCGACCCCGGGGATCAGCATCGTGATCGGGTCGAAGCCCCGTTGCAGGAGCGCCCGCACGGGGTGCAGCCGCAGCTCCAGGAGGGTGCCGAGAGCGGGGACGCGGCAGATCACGGCGAACAGCTCACCGCTCGGACGGAAGTGGTCCGCCTCGGGGATCCGTTCGGCCCCGAGCGCGCGCTCGTAGAACGCCAGCGAAGCGTCGAGGTCCGAGACCGGGACCTTCAGGTGGTGGATGCCGTCGATCGGTGGTCGCTGCACGATCTGCTCCTCCTGGCCGCGTCTGCGGCCGCGTCGGCACGCTACTGCGATCGGCGGGGCCGATCCTGTCCCCGAGACGGACACGTCGGCGGACGGGAGGCGCGGTGCGGGCCCGACCCGCGCCTCCCGTCCGCTCCTGGTCGCGTCGGGAATACCTGACGCGTCAGGTAGTTGGACCCACTGTGCGACAGCGACTGACCGACCGACAACTGGACACGTGGCAACGGCTCCAGGTGGTGACGGAGCGGCTGCGCCGCCGCGTCGGCGCGGACCTGCGCGGGCGAGCCGACCTGTCGGAAGCGGAGTTCACGGTGCTCGCACACCTGGTCGACACGGGTGGAGACGCGCGTCCGACGACGTGCGCGTCGGCGATCGGCTGGGACTCCAGCCGGCTCGCCCACCAGCTCCGTCGGCTCGAGCGCCGTGGACTCGTCGAGCGGCACGGCGGACTCCGGGACGCGCGGGGATCGTCGATCGTCATCACCGGCTCCGGTCGGTCCGCCCACCGAGCGGCCGTCGGAGCACACCTCCGTGCCGCGGCGACGTGGTTCGGGGACGCGCTGGACGACGAGACGCTGGCCGGCCTTGACCGCGCACTGCGCGCGCTCGAGGAGCACATGCGCCGCACGGACGGCGACGGACCGGACGACGGACGTCCGGAACAGTACGAGAACGAGGAGCACGGACGATGAGCAGCATCGACACCTGGACGACACCCACGGCGGACCTGACCGGATCGACGGTCGTCGTGGTCGGCGGGAGCGGCGGCGTGGGGGAGGGCGTCGTGCGGTCGACGCTCGCGGCGGGCGCGACCGTGATCGCGACCGGACGTGACGGCGCGCGACTCGACGCCCTCGCGGCGCGGCTGGCGACGGCCGGCCTCCCCGGTCACCTGCACACACGGGTCCTCGACGCGATGCGTCCCACCCTGGACGGCGACGTGGCCGCGATCGCCCACGAGTTCGGAGCGTTCGACGGCGTGGTCGTCTCGCTCGCGTCCTGGGGAGACCAGGGGCGGAAGCCTGCGCTGGCACTCGACGACGACGAGTGGCAGCGGCTGCTGGACGGCAACCTGACGAGCGTGTTCCGGGTCTTCCGCGCGTTCCTGCCCGAGATCTCCGCATCCGGGGTGCTCATGCAGTTGAACGGCATGAGCGCCGACATCCCGTTCCCCGGCAGCGCAGGCGTCGCCCTGAGCGCCGCCGCGACGAAGTCCCTGTCCTTGACGCTCGACGCGGAGCTCGGGGGCCGCGGCCCCCGCATCGTGCAACTCGTGCTCGGCGTGATCCGCACCCGTGCACGGCAGACGGCGGGGATCGACGATCCGCGCTGGATCGACGCCACCCAGGTCGGCGACCACGTCGCACACCTGGTCGCGGGGAGCAGCCCGCTCGCCCGCACGCCCCTGCAGTACTTCACCGATCGAGCCGAGGGTCCGCGTCCCGGGTCCTCGACGCGCTGAACCGAGGAACCATGGAGATCGTCCGACCCGCCGATCGCGGGTACGCAGCCCTGCAGCACGTCTACTCGAGCACCGGCCGACCGGGATCGATCCTGCTCCCGGAGACCACGAGCGAGGTCGCCGAAGCCCTCGGGATCGTGCGGGCGTCGGGTGGCCCCTTCGCGGTGCGCAGCGGCGGCCACGGCATCAGCAGCATCGCCACGAACACCGGTGGCGACGTCATCGACCTGCGAGCCCTCGCGTCGATCGAGCACCGGGGCGGACGGTCGGTCCGGATTGGTCCCGGTGCGCGCTGGGGCGCGGTCGCGTGGTCACTCGCCCCGCACGGACTGGCGATCAGCTCCGGCGACTCGGGTGACGTCGGGGTCGGCGGCCTCGCCACGACCGGTGGCATCGGGCTGATGGGCCGCGCGCACGGCCTCACCATCGACAGCCTGCGCTCCGCGGAGATCGTGACGGCGGACGGGATCGCGCGACGCGTCTCCGCCGACGAGGAGCCGGACCTGTTCTGGGCGGTCCGCGGCGCTGGCGCGAACTTCGGGATCGTCACCTCGTTCGACTTCGAGGCCTCTGAGACCGCGGACGTCGTGCAGACCACGGCCGTGTACCAGCCGCGTGACCTCGCCGCGTTCCTCCGGGAATGGGGCCGGACCGTCGAGTCAGCGGCGCGCGAGGTGTCGGCCTTCCTGTACATGGGCGCGGGGCCGACGCCCGTCGCGCAGGCGACGATCGTGTACGCCGGCGACGACGTCGACGCGGCGACACCCGAGATCGAGCGGTTCCTGCGGCTCCCGGGGCTCTCGGGACAGCGGGCGGTGGTGACGCCGTACGCGGCGGTGCCCCTGACGAGTGGCGCACCGCACACCGGACAGCAGCGCGCCTCCACCCACACCGGACTCGCCGCGCACCTCGACGAGGACCTGTCCGAGCGGATCGCGACCATGCTGCGGAGCGCCGGCGCGGACATGGTCCAGATCCGTTCGGTCGGCGGCGCGATCAACGACGTGGACCCGGCGGCCACCGCGTACGCGCACCGGCACCAGAACTTCTCGGTGACCGCCGTCTCGGTCCGGGGCGGGACTGCGTTCCACGACGCCTGGGAGCCCGTGCACGCCCTGATGGACGGCATGTACCTGAGCTTCGAGAGCGACCACGCCCCGGGCGCGGTCGCCGAGGCGTTCCCGCCCGCGACGCTCACGCGCCTGCGGGACCTCAAGGCGCGCTGGGACCCCGACGACCTGTTCGACCAGAACTTCGACGTGTCCGAGCAGCGGGTCCGGCTCAGCTGAACTCGACCGCACCCGCGATGCGCTCCGTGAGTTCGGCGAGTGCCGCGGCGCTGTCGGAGCCCGGGACGGCGTGGTAGGCGCAGAGCAGGTACCCCGGCGTGTTCGGCACCACGAACGTCTGGTGGCGGAGGGCGACCTGGCCGTACCCCTCGACGAAGGGTCGGACGTCGCCGTCGTAGTACGGGTCGACCTCGTGGCGCTCCCAGAGGCCGCGGAACACCGGGTCGAGCGTCGCCAGCCGCGTCGCGGTCTCGTGGAGCCGCGGGTCGTACGGGTGGCCGTAGAACCGCATGCGCCGAACGGTCCGGTCGGCGAGTGCGGGCCAGGTCGGGAGCGCCCGCACCTCGGGGAACGTGAAGACCACCTCGGGGATGCTCCTGCCGACCTCGAGCCCGAGCGGGACCACCCATCGCGCGAGGGCGTTCGAGAGCACGACCTCGTGGCGGGAGTTGATGATGTACGCCGGTGTGTTCGGCCAGGAGTCGAGGATGGCGGACATCGCCTCGACGGACACCGCCGCCTCGGCAGCCGCCACGTCGAGTGGCTGGACCGTGCTCATCCGCAGCAGGTGCTGCAGGCCGGCGTCGTCGAGCCGCAGCGCCCGGGCCAACGCGTGGAGGACCTGGTCGGAAGGGGCGCGGTCGCGGCCCTGCTCCAGCCGCAGGTAGTACTCCTGACTGATCCCGGCGAGCCCGGCCACCTCGTCGCGACGGAGCCCCGGTACGCGGCGGCGCGTGTGCGAACCGACCCCCACGTCCTCGGGGCGGGTCGCGGCCCGACGGGCGCGGAGGTAGTCGCCGAGGGGTGTCGTCCGTGCCATGCCAGTCCTCGTCTCTCCGGGTGTCGTCGCGCCGCTCGTCCACATCCAAGCGCATCGCGGCGACGACACGGTGCTGGCTGCCCCCGACGGGGACACCCTCGCGTCACCCGGGACCCGTAGCGTCGGCTCGGTGCGGAGGGAGATTCGTGCACGATCCACCGATCCGCCGGGCGCACGTCACCGTCGCCGCCCGCTTCCACAGCTCGCCGAGCACGACCTGGTCCCACTTCGTCGACTCCGAGGACGCGCACGTCGGTCCCGGCGGCACGGCCGAGGTGCTCGTGCCCGGCACGAGCCGGTGGATCCGCCGGCTCCCCGGTGACCTCGGTGTCGTGGAGGAGCGGATCCGCACCGAGGACGGCGTCCTCGCCTACCGGGCCCGCATGCCCGGAGGTTCGGCGGTCGACGACGTGGACGGGGTCGTCCGCGTGTCGCAGGAGGCGGAGGGGAGCCTCGTGACGTGGACGACCGAGGCGATCACCGATCCGTCCACCGCCGAGCGCGAACGTGTCCGGTCGTGGCTGGCCGACCGGCTCCGGAGCGCCGGTGGCACGGTCCTCTCGCCGCTCACCATGGACGTGTGGCTGGGCGGGTACCGGGACGTCGCACGCGCCCGCCTCGACGGGACAGGCACCGCGACGTGGTCGCCCACGACGGCGACCCTCGTCTCCGGTGAGCGCGACGCCGTCCTCGTCGACGCCCTGATGACCGCGGAGGAGGCCGACGCGCTGGTCGAGTGGATCCGGGCCAGCGGGAAACGGCTCCGGACCGTCGTGGTCACACAGGGTCAGGCGGACCACTTCTTCGGGCTCGACCGGGTCCTGCGGGCCTTCCCGGACGCGGTGGCGACCGCCGTCGCCGACGTCGCCGGACGCGCGCGCGAGCAGACCGGAGCCGTGCACCGCTGGGAGTCGTTGTTCCCGGGGCGGCTCCCCGGTTCGCTCACGGCACCCGACCCGGACCCGGCCGGGGTCGTCGACCTCGAGGGCCACGCCCTCCAGCTGTACGACGTGGGACGGATCGGCGACCGGCCGACGAGCGTCGTGTCGGTGCGGGACCTCGACGCGGTCATCGGCGGCGACCTCGTCTACAACCGGGTGCACCCGTGGCTCATCGGCACCGACGCGGACGCCCGTCGGAACTGGACGCGGGCACTCGACCTCGTCGAGGTGCTGCGCCCGGCGTGGGTGGTCGCGAGCCACCGGCACCCGGGCGCCCGCTCCGACGCTGCGCGTCCGCAGGTCGTCGCGCTCCGTCGGTACCTCGACGACGTCGAGACGGTGCTCGCGCACCACACCGATGCGTCCGGCTTCGTCCGCGAGATGCTGCATCGCTGGCCGAGGTACGGCAACCGGTCCACGCTGGAGGCCTCGGCGGTGGCGCTGTACGTGGAGGGTCCTCCGCCGTCGCCGGACGAGCTGCCGGAGCTGCTCCCGCGTCGTCCGCAGAGCGAGAGCGACGAGACGACGGACCTCGACTGAGCGCCCGTGCAGGTTACGCTGTCCACGACCGGGAGGAGCGTCGTGGGTGGCACGGACCTCGCAGCGCGGCTCCGGACACTGCGGCTGGCAGCCGGGATGACGCTCGAGACACTCGCCGAACGGTCGGGCGTGAGCGTCCGGGGGATCAGCGACATCGAGCGCGGTCGCAGTCGGCATCCGCAGCCCCGCACGATCGAGGCGCTGGTGCTCGGGCTCGGGCTCGACGAGGCGGCACGGCGATGGCTCCGGGCGCCGCTGGTGGGTGCCGGCTCCGGTGCCGGACCGGACACCGGGCGCACGGACTTCCGCCCACCCCGCGTGGCGGACTTCACCGGCCGCTCGGACGAACTCGAACGACTCGTCGCGGGCCTCGACCGGCCGTCCGGCCCTCCGGTCGTCGTGGTCTCCGGACCGCCGGGCATCGGGAAGACCGCGCTCGTGACCGAGGCGATCGGACGGGCGGCCGGCGCCGAACGCCGCGTCTTCGTCGACCTCGCCGGACACGGCCGACCGGCGACGACCGCGCTCGAGGTGCTCCAGCGCGTCCTCCGGCAGTGCGACCCGGACGATCCACCGGGCACGCTCGGCGCGGCAGCGGCACGGTGGTCGGAGCTGTGCACGACCGAACGGGTGCTGGTGCACCTCGACAACGTCTCGAGCGAGGACCAGGTCCGACCCGTGCTCGTCGAGGGGCGGTCGACCGTCGTCGCGACCTCGCGTCGGACGCTCGCCGGTCTCGACGCGGACCGGATCGTCCTCGGCGTGCTCGGACCGGAGGACGGCCGTCGACTGCTCGAGCGCATCGTGCCCGCCGAACAGCGCGATCCCGCCGCGGTGGACGAACTCATCACGCTGTGCGACGGGTTCCCCCTCGCGCTCCGCGTCGCCGCGAACCGCATCGCGAGCCGTCCCGCGACGAGCGCCGCAGACCTCGTCGCGCGCCTCCGCTCGGCCGACCGCAGGCTCACGCTGCTCGTGGCCGGCGACGTCTCGGTCGCGGCGGCGATCGCGGTCTCCTACGACGACCTCGACCCGGGCACCGCAGCCGTGTTCCGGGCGACCGCGGCGCTCGACGGCGTCACGTTCGGGGCGGACGTCGTCGCGGCGGCGCTCGGCGCAGACCCGGACGAGATCGAGTCGCGCCTCGAGGGACTGGTCGACCTGGGCCTCGTCGAACCCCGGGGTGCGCGCTACCGCGTCCACGACATCATCCGTCTGTTCGCGCGCGAGCGGCTCCGCGAGGACCCCCGGGCCGAGGCCGCTGCGGGGGAGCGGCTCACGCGGTGGTTGCTCGGCCGGCTCCTGGCAGCCGGGTCGGTGTTCGTGGTGCCCGGCCGGGCACCCGTCGCGCAGCCCGACGCCGACCAGGACGTCGCCCGCGACTGGATCCTCGGCGAGGTCGACCACTGGTGGCCGGCGTACCGCCGCGCCGCTGCGCTGGGGTGGCACGAGACCGTGATCGAGCTCACGGCCGTCCTGCAGTGGTTCGCGAACCTCTGGCCGGACTGGGGACGCTGGTACGAGCTCGACCTCGTGGCACAGCGCGCGGCCGACGCCCTCGCGGACGATGCCGTGCGCTCACGGGTCGCGGGGCACCTCGCCTGGGCGGCGCACATCGAGCTCGGGGACCACGACCTGGCCGCGCAGCACGCGGACGAGGCACTCGCCGCGGCCGAACGGGCCGGGGCGCCCGACCTCGTCGCCTGGGGGCACTACCACGTCGCCTGGAGCGCACTCGAGCGCGGGGACCCCGTCGCGGCCGAAGCACACGCGCTCACCGCGGTCGCGGGGTTCGAGCGCGAGGACGACCCCGTCTTCCTGCACCAGGCTCGCGGGATGCTCGGCCTCGCCCTGCAGACCCAGGGCCGGTACGACGAAGCGGTCACCGCGCTCCGAGCGGCGGTCGACGGCATCGTGGAGGGCCTCGACCCCGTCGATGAACGCGTCCGGTACGCGCAGGCGCTCGCCCGCGCGGCGCTCGCCTCCACGCTGCTCGAGGCCGGCGCGCCGGGAGAGGCGCTCGAGGTCCTCGACGCTGCGCTGCGGACGCTGCCGGACGACACCGGGACGTCCATCGGCCTGCTGCTCCGTTCGCGGGCTGCGGTGCTCGTGGAACTGGGGCGCCCCGAGGAAGCGCTGGCCGACGTGGAGCGCGCGCTGCACGCCCTGCCTGCGCGTGTCCGTCCGGCACGACTGGACCCACTGCACCGGGAACTGTCGGCGCTCCGCGACACGCTCACCGATCCGGCCGACTGACCGGGGCTCCCGGTGGGGCGTTCGGCCGTCAGACGGCGACGCTGCGACGTCCGGTGGGGGCCGCGACGTCGTTCCGGAGGGCCGCCAGCGCCCGCGCGCCGTCCGTCCCGGGGGTCGCGTGGAACGCGGTCAGCACGAACCGCTGGGGGCCAGGGACCTCGAGGGTCTGACACGTGAGGGTCACCCGACCCTGCCCGTGCACGTCCTGTTCGAGCGCTCCGTTCAGGTACGGACGGGCATCGTGCCGCGCCCACAACCGCCGGAACTCCGCGTCGCGGACCGACAGCGTGCCGACGATCTCCTGGAGGCGCCGGTCGCGTGGGTCGCTCCCGTAGCGCAGCGTGGCCGCGGTCCGTTCGGCGGCCTCGGGCCAGTCGGGCATCAGGGCTCGGCCCACCGGTGAGAACACCGCCAGCGGCAGGTTCACGCCGGGCGCCAGTCCGCCCCCGGTCATCGCGCGCGCCAGCGGGTTCACGACCAGCACGTCCTGGTTGCCGTCCATCACGTAGGCGGGCGTCTCGGTCCACTGGTCGAGGAGACCGCCGAGGGTCTCCATGACCCGGGGCGGCGTCGTGCGGTCGCCGGCCCGGGCCTCTCCGGTCTGGATCCGGACCAGGCGGTCCATGTGGTCGACGGCGTCCTGGTCCAGACGGAGCGCGCGGCCCAGTGCGTGCAGCACCTGGTCCGACGGTTGGCGGTCGCGGCCCTGCTCGAGTCGGAGGTAGTACTCCTGGCTGATCCCGGCACGCCGGGCCACCTCGTCCCGTCGCAGGCCGACCACCCGTCGCGGTGTCGACGACACGATGCCGACGTCCTGCGGTTGCACGAGTGCTCGTCGGGCGCGGAGGTACTCACCCAGGGGTGTGATCGCAGTCGGCATGGCATCGCTCCCTCTCGTCCTCGCTGCAACGCCGTCACCGGTGCTGCATGATGTCCGATGACAGCCCACCAGGCACCCGGTGCGGGCACCATGCAGAACGCAGGCAGGAATCGAGGACGACGTGCAGGAACCACCCCACGGCGAGCTCCTCAGACGGCTGCGGACCACGGCGGGCCGGACGCTCGCCGAGCTCGCCGCAGCAGCGCACGTCGGCGTCCGGACCCTGAGCGACATCGAGCGGGGGGTCGCGCGGCGCCCGCAGCGCGCGACGATCGAGGCGATCGCGTCGGCGCTCGGTGCGACGGCGGCCGAACGCGCAGCGCTGCTGTCGATCGGGCGAGCGGATCCTGCGACACCCGAGAGCGCGCCGGACGTCGTCGTCGACTTCACCGGCCGCGGCCGCGAACTCAGCAAGGTGCTCGACCACCTCCGGGACGACCGGCCCGGGATCGTGCTCGTGTCCGGCGGCCCCGGCATCGGCAAGAGCACGTTCGCGGCCGAGGCGTTGCGCGTCCACGGCGTCCCGTGGGTGCACGTCGACCTCGCCGGGCAGACGACCTCGCCGCTCTCGGCGCTCGACGTCCTCCGCCGCCTCGTCACCCGAGCCACGGACGGCGCCGAGGAAGCGCCCGCCGTCCTGGACGCCGCGGCAGCTCGCTGGCGCGGGATCAGCGCGGACCACCCGCACGCGGTGCTGCTCGACGACGCCGCCAGCGAGGCGCAGGTGCGTCCGGTGGTCGAAGCGGCGGCGCCGGGGACCCCGGTGATCGTGACGAGCCGGAGCCCGCTGGCCGGTCTCGACGCCGGACTCCGCGTCCAGGTCGACCCCCTGCATCCCGTCGACGCCCACTCGCTGCTGGAGCGGATCGTGCCGGACGCCGCGGACGACCCGGCGCTGGCAACGGTTGCCGACCAATGCGCGGGGATCCCGCTGGCACTCCGGATCGCCGGCAGCCGCATCGCGGCAGGCGTCGACGACGTCCACGGCTTCCTCGGTGCGATGCGCGCCGAGGAGCGACGGCTCGGCGCCCTCCGCCACGGTGACCGCTCGGTCGAGTCCGCGTTCGCCGTCTCGTACGAGCGTCTGCCGGTCGCCACGGCGCGGCTGTTCCGGTCGCTCGCGGTGATCGACGGGACGAGTTTCGACGCCCGGACCGGCGGCGCGGCCCTGGGCCTCGACGACGTGACCGCCGAGGACGCCCTCGAGGACCTGGTCGACCTGGGGCTCGTCGAGCCCCGGGGCGGCAACCGGTACCACGTGCACGACCTGCTCCGCGCGTTCGGCGCCGACCGCATCGTCGCCGAGGACGGTCCCGGTACGCCCCGGGCGCTGCGGGAGCGACTGCACGGGACGGTCCTCGGCGTGCTGGGTCGAGCCGCACGGCTGTTCGCCTCCGAGTCCGTCCGCGGGGGCCGGGCCGAGCCGGAGTTCGGCGACCCGACTGCGGCGAGGCGGTGGATCACCGCCGAGGTGGACCACTGGTGGGCGGCGTTCCGTGCTGCGGTGTCGGACGGCCGGCACGGCGAAGTCGCCCGGATCGCGACCGGACTCGAGTGGTTCTCGAACCTGTGGCCCGCGTGGGGCCACTGGTACGAGCTGTTCGGCGATGCGGTCGACGCCGCGCACACGGTCGGCGACCGGGCATCGGCAGCACGCCTGCTCGGCCTGCAGACGTGGGCCGCGCTGATGGAGCGGGGAGACCGCGCGGGCGCGCTCGAACTCGCCACGAGGGGCCTCGCGGACGCCCGCGAGGCCGACGACGACGCCGTGTCCGCGAGCGCCGAGTACCACGTCGCATGGGCGTACCTGGCACTCCGCCAGCCGGAGCGCGCGCTGCCGCACATCGACGCGGCGATCGACGGGAACACGAGGACCGGCGACGACGCCGCACTCGTGCAGTGTCGCTCGATGGCGGGCGCGGCGCTCCACCTGCTCGGCCGACACGACGAGGCGATCGCCGCGTTCCGGGCGGTCCTCCGCGACCTCGACCGGGTCGGGGGCGGCGACCCCGGAGCGGTGTTCACCCGGGTCGTGGCGCTCGAGGAGATCGCGAAGTCGGCGAACGCGCTGGGGCGGTGGGACGAAGCCCGCGAGGCCGCGGACGAGGGCTTCGATGCCGCCTCGGAGATGTCGTGGGACACGGGTGCTGCTCGGGCGCTGCGACAGCGTGCCGAGGCGCTGCTCGGTTCCGGCGAGACGGAGCGGGCCCGACGCGACGCCGAGCGAGGGATGGCCCTGGTCGACGCCGACCGGGCGGACGCCCAGGCCGGCGCGGTGCTCGGCGAGCTGCGTGAGCTGCTCGATCGGGCCGACGGCGGGACGCCGGGAGTCGAGTCTGTCCGCAGTGGGGACAGGCTGGCGGCACCGCCCGCCGACTAGCCTGCGACGGTGCGAGGAGACACCGAGGACCCGCCCGTCGTCCGAGCCCGGGACATCGAGCACGCCTACCCCGGTCGCGAGGCCGTCCCCGTCCTGCGCGGAGTGTCGCTCGACGTCCGCCGCGGCGAGATGCTGGCGGTCGTCGGCCCGAGCGGCTCCGGGAAGAGCACGCTGCTCGCGTGTCTCTCGGGGCTCGAGCGCCCGCTCCGGGGCGCCGTGGAGATCGAGGGCACCGACATCGGCTCGCTCTCGCGACAGCGTTCGGCGCGGTTCCGCCGCGGTCGGGTCGGCTTCGTCTTCCAGTCGTACAACCTGATCCCGGCCCTCACCGCCCGTGAGAACGTCGCGCTGCCGGCACGCCTGGCGAAGCGTCCCGCGGACCGCAGGACGGTCGACGCCGCACTGGACGCCGTCGGGATGCTCGGCGACGCGCACCGGTACCCCGACGCGATGTCCGGCGGGCAGCAGCAGCGCGTGGCGATCGCGCGGACGCTCGTCGCCCGGCCCCGGGTCCTCTTCGCCGACGAGCCGACCGGGGCGCTCGACACCGTGGCCGGTGGCGCGGTGCTCGACCTGTTGCGCCAGACCGCCTCGGGCGAGCGGTCGGTCGTCATGGTGACGCACGACCTCGCGGCAGCGGCGCGTGCCGACCGCGTGGTCGTCCTGCGGGACGGCGTCGTCCACGCCGAGTTGGTCGCACCGGACGTCGACGCGCTCTTCGACGCGGTCGAACGCGCGGCGGCCCGCGCATGATCCTCGCCCGGCTGGCGGCGGCGGACCTCCGCACGTCGTGGCGCGTCTGGTCCGGCCTGTGCGCGGTGTGCGCGGTGGCCGCGGTGGCCGGCAGCGTCCCCGGCGTGCTCGTGGTCGGTGGCCTGCGCACCCCGGGCGTCCGGGGGCTGGCGCTGCTGTCCATCGCCGGGACGACCGCCGCGTTCGGACTCGTCGCGATCCTCGTGGTCGTGTCCGCCGTGGCGCGGCTCACCGCAGGACTCCTCGTGCGGACGTACGCCCTCTGGCAGCTCGCCGGCGTGACTCCCGGAGGGGTCAGGGTGACGGTGCTCGTGCAGACAGCACTCGTCGCCCTGCTCGGCGCCGTGGTCGGAGTGGCCGCAACGGGCGTCGTCGTCCCGGCCACCGTCGGTGCAGCCCTGGCCGGTGCTTCCGGGCTCGACGGCGTCCGGGTGGCCACTTCCCGGCTCGAGGCCTTCTCCGTGATCGCATCGACGGTCGTCGCCGCTGTCGTCGCCGGACTCGCGGGGAGCCGGCGCGCCGCCGCGACACCGGCGCTGCTCGGTGCCGGACCGGGGACGGACGGACACCGGCCGCCGATCCTCCCTGCGGCGGTCGCGGCGCTGCTGACGGCGCTCGCGGCGAGCATGCTCGCCGGACTCCCGGCTTCGGTCCCGCACGGTGCGGCGCCCGCGCTCCTGATCGGTCCGGGGCTGGTGGCGGCGGTCGCCGTCCTCGGAAGGTGGGTCGGCACGCCCGTCGTGCGACTGTGGACGGCGGTGGTCCCGGCGAACGCCTGGGTGTCCTTCGGTCTCGCACGGGCCGCGGTCCGGCGGGCCGCAGCCCGGAGCGACACGACGCTCGCCGCACTCCTGGTCGCCGTGGCACTGCCGACCGCGCTCGTCGGTGGCCAGCGGACCGCGGGCACCGCGACCGGCGGTGACGCGACCGGGAGCGGCTCCGCGGTGACGACGGTCCTCGTCCTCAGCGGACCGGTCCTGCTCGCGGCCGTCGGAGCCGCAGCGACGGCGGCGATGGCGTCCCGGGACCGGGCGCGCGAGCGCGAGCAGCTGCTGGCGGTGGGCGCGACCCCGGCGCTGCCGGTCGGTGTGGCAGCGCTCGAGGGCGTGGTCCTCGGGGTGAGCGGCACGCTCGTCGCAGCGGCCACGGTTGCCCTCTCCGTCACCGCGGAGTGGGGAGTGCTCGCGGGGCAGTACCCGTCGACCAGGCCGGTCCTCCCAGTCGGGCTCCTGCTGGCCATCGGTGGCTCGTGCACGGCACTGGTCGTCCTGACGTCCATCGTGCCCGCCCTGCCGGGGTGGACGCGGGAGCGGAACACCCCGCGCGACTGAGCGCGACGACCCACGCGTCCGGCGACCGTGCGCCGCACCGCCGGCAGTTCGACCGGACCGCGGGATGGTGTCCCCGGCGGGAGCACGATGCCCTCGGCGCGGGAGCCGTACGCTCCGTCCGTGAGCACGGACGACTCGGCCGACCATCCACGAGCGCTGCTCGGCAGGCTCCTGCTGCCGTGGCGGACGGTCCCCGCCGTCGTCTACGACCGACACCTGACCGTCCGTGTGGCGAACGCGTTGGCCGGAGCCGTGCACCCGACGTTCCGGCCCGGAGAGAACCTCGCGCGGGCCGCGTTCCTGCGGACCGCGGGCGACAGCACGTTCCGCGCATCGCCGGAGCCGCCGGACACGGTCCCGCTGGCCGCGCGCGTCGTCGCGGAGCTGCGGCGCACCCTCGACGAGCACGACGAGGACCGCGGGTACGTCGAACTGGTCGGCGAACTCGCGGCCCGGAGCGAGGCCTTCGCCCGGCTCTGGGCGGACCCGGTCGCCGCCGAGCCGGCTGGGGTCGTCCGCTTCGACAACCCGGTGGTGGGTCGCGTGGCACTCGCCCACCACCGGTTCGCGGTGCCCGGTCCGGCGGGCGACACGTTGCTGCTGTGGCGTGGCGCGGACGAGGAGTCCGCTCGCCGCCTGACGAGCCTCGCCGACACCCTGGTCGACTGAACGCCGGTCCGGGCCGCGACGAGCGGCACGGCCACCTGCCCCTACGGGGGATGGTCCCCGGGGGGACACGTGCGGAGCAGACCACCGGCCGTAGCGTCGTCGGTGTCGCGACGACGTGACCCGATCGAGGAGACCTGCGATGACGATCTCGTTCCCGCCCCTGCCCGCCGTGCTGCACGTGGGAGCGGGAGCCGCCAGCCCGACGCTGCAGACGCTGCTCCTGCCCGTGCCGACGCCCGTGACCGAAGTGCCCGGGGTCCGGCGGTGAACGCGCTGCGGACGGTGCTGCACGTGCTCCGGGCGGATCCGGACCAGTGGCGCCGACGGGGGCTGCGCTCACCCCGTGAGATCGCCGTCCTGGTGGCGGAGCGGTCGCTCCCCGACGACCCGTCGTACGGCGACTTCTTCGTCCCGTCCCCGTGACCCCCACGTCGAACGGCCCGGCCCCTCGGGGCCGGGCCGTTCCGCTTCCCGAGCGTCAGGCAGCGCCGTCGAGCACCGCGACGTCGAGCGGGGACAGGACGACGGACGCCGCCCGGACGTTCTCCTCGAGGTGGTCGACGCTGGACGTCCCGGGGATCGGCAGCACGTTCGGGGCGTGCTGGAGCAACCACGCGAGGGCCACCTGCGACGGTGTGACACCGGCCCGTGCGGCCATGGCGCCGAGCGCTCCGGCCCCGCGCGTCAGCCCGCCGGTCGCCAGGGGGAACCACGGGATAAAGCCGATGCCGAGCTCCGCGGTGACCCGGACGAGGTCCTCCGAGGAACGCTCGACCAGGTTGTACAGGTTCTGCACCGTGGCGATCGGCACGATCCGCTGCGCGGCGAGGAGCTCGGCGACGCTCACCTCGCTGAGCCCGACGTGCCGGATCAGGCCCTGTGCACGGAGTGCTGCGAGGGTCCCGAGCTGCTCGTCGAGCGGGACACGCGGGTCGATCCGGTGCAGCTGGTACAGGTCGATCCGCTCGAGTCGTAGTCGGCGGAGGCTCCCCTGCACGGCGGCGCGCAGGTGTTCCGGACGACCGTCGACGATCCATTCGCCTCGTGGACCCCGGACGAACCCGCCCTTCGTCGCGATGACGACATCCGATCGGTACGGCGCCAGCGCCTCGCCGATGAGCCGTTCCGCGACCTCGGGCCCGTAGGCGTCCGCGGTGTCGACGAGCGTCACGCCGAGCTCGACGGCACGACGGAGCACTGCGCGGGCACCCTCGACATCGCGGGACGGGCCGAAGGCGTTCCGCCCGGCGAGCTGCATCGAACCGAAGCCGAGTCGGGCGACGGGCAGGTCACCGCCGATCAGGAAGGAGCCGGCGGTGGGCATGGGCGTGGTCATGGTCGTCCTGTTGGTCAGTGCGGAAGGTCGAGGGGGCGGTTCACGCGGTGTGGACGGCCGTGCGTTCCCGGCGGGACCGCGCGGTCAGGCCGATCCCGGCGGCGACGGCGGCGATCGCCACGAGCGCGGCGTACGCGGCGCCGACCCCGGCGAGTCCGACGGACCCGGTGAAGAACCCGGCGACGAGCACCGGGACTCCGTAGGCGGCGTAGGCGACCAGGTAGACGGCGGCGAAGAGCCCGCCGCGCGTGGCGTTGTCGGCGAGCGGTCCGAGGATCCGTAGGGACGAGCCGAACGCAGCGCCCTGGCCCGCGCCGCCGATGACGGCGGCCACGATCAGGAGCGGGAGGTCCGCCGAGAGGATCGCGGTCCCGGCACCGATCGCGCCGAGCAGCAGGAGTGCCGCGCCGACCGCGGTGGCGATCCTGGCCGGGGCGCGTGAGAAGAGCATCCCGGCGACCGCGGCGGCGGCCGGCTGCAAGGCGATGACGGCTGCGCTGGCCGTCCCGCCGTCGATACCGAACACCCCGTCGTCGAGTCGCGGTCCGAGCCCGAGGAACAACCCGGAGAACATCCAGCCCGCGACCGTCAGCGGCGCGAGGACGGCGAACCACGCTCGGGCCGCCCCGGGGACCGCGAGCACGGGCCGCAGGGACGCGAGCGCCCCGGCGTGCCGGTCTGCGGTCTCGTCGGCGGCGAGGACCGCGGCGATCCCCACGAGGAGGACGACCCCGAGCGTCAGGAAGACGGCGGCGGTGGGGTCGGGAGCGAACTGCGCGGCGATCCCACCGCCGAACGCCCCGAGCGCGAGTCCGCCGACGGGAGCGGCGCTCGTCAGGACGGTCATCGTGCGACGGTGCCGCTCGCTGGACAGTTCGATGATGGCCGCCGTGAACGTGCTGGTGGCCGCGCCGGTGGCGACCCCCTGCACGGCCCGGGCCGCGATCACCCACCCGATCGAGTCCGCGAGCAGGAACAGGACGCTCGCGATCAGCATGAGGACGAGGGCCGCCGCCAGGACCGGTCGGCGCCCGATGTGGTCGGACAGCCGTCCGGCGACGAGCAGCGTCCCGAGCAGGGTGACGGCGTACACCGTGAACGCCGTGGTCAGCTGCCAGTCGGGGAATCCCCACGCCGACTGGTACACGACGAAGAGCGGGCTGCCGGCACCCGCGCCGAACGCCACGGCGACGGACGCGACGACGACGCCGATCAGGGCGAGCCGACGGTACGAGGAGGAGCTCCGGCGCGAGCCGTCCGCCTCGGATCGGCGGAGCAGCCCCAAGGAGCGGACCGCGATGCTGCCGACGATGCCGGACGCGACCGCGACGACGATCCAGGCGAGGACGGTGCCGAGGACGCCCAGGTCCGCGATGGAGAGCAGTCGCACCGCGTACGTGGCGCTCGCCGCGGTCGTGAACGTCATGGCCCAGAACCCGATCGCGAACCCGCTCCGGGCGTAGCGGCGCACGAGGAGGGCGTGGGGGAGCAGGAAGGCGACCATGGTGCCGGCGAGGGCGGTGTGGACGAGGGAGGGCGCGCCTCCCGTCATGGTCCACCAGGCGTTGCCGGCGACCGCCGGCGGCGCGGACAGGATGGCCAGCGTCGGCAGCAGCGGTGCCGGCACTGCGGGGCCGGTCGCGAAGCGGGCGATGAGCACCGAGCCCACGAGCAGCCAGAACAGCACCCCGGTCGCGAAGTACCCGAGCGCCAGGTCGTGGTGGCCGATCGCGGCGAGTGCCTGCGCGCTCAGGAGGGAGGCGGCCACGGTCGGGAGCAGGTAGCCCCCGTGCAGGGCACCGGCGTCGCGGGGGGAGGTCAGCAGGTCGGTGACGAACCAGGCACCGAAGGCCGTGGTGAGTGCCAGCATCAGCCACACGCCGACCGCACCGGCGACGGGCGCCCAGGTCGCGAGGTGGGCCGCGAGCAGCGAGCCCACGGCGGGGACGAGCGCGGCGAACGGTCCGAGGACGGGGTGGCGGAGGTCGGCGGCGATCGCGCGGACACCGCCGGGGCGGCGGAGGTACCGGACGATGGTGACGATCCAGGCGATCGCTGCGGCGGCCCAGAGGACCTCGCCGACGGCGGTGGGCGCACCGAGCAGGGCCGCGGCAGCCGTCCAGGTGCCCGCCAGTCCGGCGGTGCCGAACGCGATGCCGAAGGTGTTGAGGGGGAGTCTCGGGCGCTCCGTGGCCGTGGTGTTCATGCTGCCTCCTGCGGTGGTGCGCTGTAACCATCCAGAGTGGTTGCGTATTCCGGCGTCGCCGGAGACGGTCGGGGGGGGCGCGGGGGGGGCC
>NZ_JAUZED010000140.1 GCF_030705415.1 Curtobacterium sp. A7_M15
CGCGCCCCGGCTCTTCGGGGCGCGATGCCCGTGTCGGGGCGCGAAACTTCCGACGCACGGCGCAGTGCCCGGGGCGCGGAACGTCCACCGCACCGCACCGCACCGCACCGCACCGCGCAGCGTCCGCTCCGGCGCGCGAGCACGCCCCGCACCGGCGCCCCGCTCAGTCGGCCAGCGGCACCTCGATGACGACACGCTCCGCCGGGTCGGTCAGCACCCGCTCGAGGTCCCCCCAGGTCTCCGCGCGCCGGTACTCCCACCCGAGCCCCGTCACCACCGGCTCCACGTCGACGTGCTGCGGCGTCGTCATCATCCGGCGCATGTCGGCCGCCGGGGTCGTCGCCGCGACCTCGAGTCCGCGGAAGATCGCTCCCCCGCCGTCGTTCCCGACGATGACCTGCAGACGGTGCGGACGCTCCTCGGTGCCGGTCACGAGCGCCCCGAGGTCGTGCAGCAGCGTGAGGTCGCCGAGCAGCACGCGCGTGGTGCCGACCGAGGCGGTCGAACGCTCGAGTGCCGCGGCGATCCCGAGCGCGGTCGAGATCGTCCCGTCGATGCCGGCGAGCCCACGGTTCGCGTGCACCCGGATCGCCTTGCCGGGAACGTGCGCGTCGGCGACGCGGATGATCTGCGAGGCGCCGAGCACGAGGCGGTCGTGCGGCCAGGTCGCACCCCAGACAGCATCGGCGAGCATGGTCCGGTCGATCGCGCGGCGGCGGAGCGCCACCTCGTCGCGGAGGAACTTGTTGCGCTCGGCGCGGTCGCTGGAGCGCTTCGCCTCGAGGTCCGGACCGGCGTCACCACCACCGAGCAGCGCGCGGCTCGTCGCGACCCAGCGGCCGACCCACGCGCGGTGCTCCGGCCGGGTGCGGCCCGTCACGCGGACGTCGGACACGAAGGTGGTCGCGGCGTCGGGCCGGGAGGCGCGGGCCGGGTCGTAGGGATCGGCCCCCGGTCCGCGGACCACGACCGTCTCGACGTCGGCGCGCTGCAGGAGGGCGGGGACCTCGCGGCTGAGCGTGGGGTGGCCGAGCACGACGGCGCGGCGGACCGCGCCGCCGAAGTCCGCCTCGCGCAGGAGTTCGCGGTACGCCACGACCAGGTTGCGCCCGAACCGCGCACCGCTCGACACCTCGGCGACCAGCGGCGCACCGAGCTCCCACGCGATCCGTTCGGCGTCCGCCCCTGCGTCGTGTCCCGCGATGACGATCGTCGCGGGCTCGTCGTCCGGCGCGAGGTCGACGACCGGCAGACCGGAGTGCACCCGCCTGGTCGCGAACGCGAGGTCGACCTCGTCGTCGGGCACCGGCCGGACCGTCCCCTCGCTGAGCCCGGCCGACAGCGGTTCCCGGAAGGCGACGTTGAGCTGCACCGGCCCGGGCTGCCCCGTGTGCCCGGCGGCAGCGGCGACCACCTCGCGCACGAGCTCCCGGACGGTGGCCGCGGCATCGGCGTCGACGCCGTGCGCGGTGGGTGCCTCGACGTCACGGACGACGGCGACGGCCGGCCCGAAGAGCCCGGGCTGCACCGTGGTCTGGTTGCTGCCGATGCCGCGGAGCTCGTCGGGGCGGTCGGCACTGACGACGATCATCGGCACGCCGGAGTGGTGCGCTTCGAGCACGGCGGGGTGCAGGTTGGCGACCGCGGTCCCCGAGGTCGTCACGACCGCGGCGGGTCGACCGGACTCGACGGCGAGCCCGAGCGCGAAGAACCCCGCGGTGCGTTCGTCGAGCCGGACGTGCACGCTGGTGCTGCCCGCGCGTTCGACGGCGACAGCGGCGAGGGCGAGCGCCTGTGACCGGGAGCCGGGGCTCACGACGACGTCGGTGACTCCGGCCCGTGCGAGCTCGGTCAGGAGCGTGACGGCGAAGTCGGTCGCCGGACTGCCGGAAGCGGCCGGGCCGTCAGCGATCGGCGCGGCCGTCGTCGTCGCGGCGGTGCCGGTCGTCGCGTCCGTCCCGCTCGTGGAACTGCTGTTCGAGGTCTCGGAGGGTCTCGTCGTCCTGGTCCTTGTCCGTGCGGTGCCGCTCGGGGCCGCTGGGGCCACCGAGGAAGTCCGGGTCGTCTTCGGGTCCACGGTACCCGGAGCCACCGCCGGGTCGGGCCGCCGGGGCCCGTCCGAGGAGGAACCAGAGGACGCCGCCGAGCACCGGGAGCACGATCACGAGGAGGACCCAGACACCGCGGCTGAGGGAACGGACACGTTCGCGGGGCATCGTGGCGCAGTCGATGGCGGCGTAGACCGTGAACGCCACGGCGGCCACGACGACGATCAGCCACAGTCGGATCATGGCCGGGAGTCTAGGTCGGCAGCCTGTGGGCCCCCTGCCGGTTGCGCATCCGTAGACTTGCGCAGGTGAAAGCGTGGCTCGTCTACACCCTCGCCCGCCTCGGCATCTTCGCCGCGGCGCTGGCTCTGCTCCTGCTCCTGACGCCGATGCCCGGGTACTGGGCGACCATCGTCGCCGCGCTCGTCGCCCTGCTCGTCTCCTACATCGCGCTGCCGAGGCTGCGCGGCCGCGTGACCGAGAGCCTCGCGAACCGCCGACCGACGCCGGACCACGACGTCGACACCGACTTCGAGGACGACTTCGTCGATGCGGCCGACAGCGACTCCCCGGTCGAGCAGCCGGTCTCCGACGCGGACCGCCACGCCGCGCGCCGCGAGCACCGCGACGACTGACCCCCGGGCTCCTACGGCTGGACGGCGAGCGTGATGCCGAGCACCACGCCGAACACGAGCGACGCGAACGACGACAGCTGGAGCGCCGTGATGAGCTCGCGCGGCTTCCGCGACGAGACACCGATCGCGAGCGCCGGCAGCGCCAGCAGCAGCGAGAAGTACGTGAACCCGGTGCGGAAGTAGAGCAGTACGAACCACAGCAGCACCACGTACGGCAGCATCAGGAACAGGCCGTAGAGCACCCGGGCGACCGGCCGTCCGACCACGACCGCGAGGGTTCGCTTGCCCGCCTGACGGTCCTCGTCGATGTCGCGGATGTTGTTCACCATGAGCACCGCGCAGGCGAAGAACCCGGCGGCGATCGCCGCGGCCCACCCGCTCGGGGTGACCCGGCCGATGAGGACGAACTGGGTGCCCAGGACCGCGACGAGTCCGAAGAACACGAACACGAAGACCTCGCCGAGGGCGTTGTACCCGTACGGCTTCTTCCCGCCGGTGTAGAACCACGCGGCGACGATGGCGGCGGCGCCCACGAGCAGGAGCCACCACAGCTGGGTGAGCACCACGATGACGATGCCGGCGACCGCGGCGAGCCCGAAGAACGTCAGCGCGACGGTCAGCACGGTGCGGGGCTTCGCGAGCCCGGCGCCGGTGAGACGGGCGGGCCCGACGCGGAACTCGTCCGTGCCACGCACCCCGTCGGAGTAGTCGTTGCTGTAGTTCACGCCGATCTGCAGGAACAGCGCCACCAGCAGCGCCAGGATCGCGATCGGCAGGTGGTGGCCCTTCGCCAGCCAGTCGCCGAAGTCACCGGCCTCGCCGCTGTCCACGAACCCGACGGTGGTGCCCATCACGACGGGGACGACGCCGAGCGTCAGGGTGCGCAGACGCGCCCCGCCGATCCAGTCGCCCGCCGTCGCGCGGCGCTTCGTGCGCTGCGGTGCCGCGGCCTTGGCCGGGTTGCCGGAGCGTGTCCTGGACCGGTTCGTGTTCTTCGTGCGTGCCACGACCGTCCATCGTATCCGCGTCCGCCGTGCGTCCGGGACGGCGGACCAGGAGGAACGGATCGCGATCGGCGGTCGCCCCGCGTCCGTCAGGCGGTCGGGTCCGCGATCGCCCGGACCGCCCGGCGGTCGGGCTTGCCGGACGCGAGCATCGGCAGCCGCTCGACGACGACCACGTCCGCCGGACGCGCTGCACGCCCGAGGGCGTTGCCGACCGCGGCCCGGACCACCTCGAGGTCGAGAGGACGGTCGGTCACCACGACAGGGACCTCGCCCCACTCCGCCGACGCCCGGCGCGTGACCACCGCACCCTCGTGCCCGTCGAGCCCACGGACGACCCGTTCGACGGCGCCGAGCGGGACCTTCTCACCGCCCGAGATCACGACGTCGTCCAGCCGACCCAGCACCCGCACGACGCCGTCGACGACCTCGGCCGCGTCACCCGTGCGGTACCAGCGGTGTCCGTCGTGCTCCGTGAAGGTCGCCGCCGTGCGTTCGGGGTCGGCCAGGTACCCCTCGGCGAGCATCGGCCCGGACAGGAACAGCTCGCCGTCCACGAGCTCGGTGCGGACGGTGCCGAGCGGGACGCCGTCGTAGACGCACCCGCCGCTCGTCTCGCTCGCACCGTAGGTCGTGACGATCCGGACGCCGGCCTCGCGGGCGCGGTCACGGAGCGTCGCCGGGGTCGCCTGCCCGCCGACGAGCACGGCGTCGAACCCGGCGAGCGCACGGGTCGACCGCGCGTCGTCGAGCACCCGGGCGAGCTGCACCGGGACGAGCGAGGTGTACCGCCGCGGTGCCCCGGGGCCGGTCACGAGACGGTCCGCCGCGTCGGCGAACGCCCCCGCGTCGAAGTGTCCGGGCTCGACGACGACGGGCGACGTCCCCGCGGTGATCGACCGGGTCAGGACGTTGAGCCCCGCGATGTAGTGCGTCGGCAGCGCGAGCACCCAACCGCCGGGTCCGCCGAGCGCCGCGTCCGCCGCAGCGGCACCGGCGAGGAGCGCCTCCGACGAGAGCGCCACGCGCTTGCCGGTGCCGGTGGACCCGCTCGTCTCGACGACCAGGGCGACCCGCTGCGGGACGGTGGTCGGAGCCGGAGTCGGCAGCGCAGGAGCACCGTCCGCGACCGGGAGCAGGGCGGGGCCGCCGGCGAGTGCCGCCTCCAGGGCCCGCAGCACGGCCGACGGGTCCGACGCTCCGGTCGCGACCAGCGGACGGGCCATCAGTAGTGCCAGGGGAAGGACGTCCACTCGGGCGCGCGCTTCTCGAGGAAGGAGTCACGACCCTCGACGGCCTCGTCGGTGCCGTAGGCGAGCCGCGTGGCCTCGCCGGCGAACACCTGCTGGCCGACCATCCCGTCGTCCACCGCGTTGAAGGCGTACTTGAGCATGCGGATCGCCGTCGGGGACTTGCCGAGCACGATCTCGCCCCAGCGGATCGCCTCGCGCTCGAGGTCCTCGTGCGGGACGACGGCGTTCACGGCACCCATCTCGTACGCGCGCTGCGCCGAGTACTCCTGGGCGAGGAAGAAGACCTCGCGCGCGAACTTCTGCCCGATCTGCTTCGCGTAGTAGGCGCTGCCGTACCCGCCGTCGAACGACCCCACGTCCGCGTCGGTCTGCTTGAACTTCCCGTGCTCGGCGCTGGCGATGGTGAGGTCGCAGATCGCGTGCAGCGAGTGTCCCCCGCCTGCCGCCCACCCCGGGACCACGGCGATGACGACCTTGGGCATCATCCGGATGAGGCGCTGGACCTCGAGGATGTGCAACCGCCCCATCGAGGCCTGCGCGGCGGCCGGGTCGACGCCCTCGGGCGGGGCACCCTCGTCGCCGACGTACTGGTAGCCGCTGCGGCCGCGGATGCGCTGGTCGCCGCCGGAGCAGAACGCCCAACCGCCGTCCTTCGGGCTCGGGCCGTTGCCCGTGAGCAGGACGACGCCGACGCGAGGGTCCTGGCGGGCGTCGTCGAGCGCACGGTACAGCTCGTCCACGGTGCGCGGACGGAAGGCGTTCCGCACCTCGGGACGGTCGAACGCCACCCGGACGATCCCGTGCGAGACGTGCTTGTGGTACGTGATGTCGGTGAACTGCTCCGCGATCGGAGCCGCGGTCCAGACGTCGGGGTCGAACAGGTCGGAGACGGGAGCAGCCATGCCCCCAACGCTACCGCCGCGTGCTACAGCCCCGCGCCGTCCGTCGCGGCAGAGCCACCCATGTCGGTCAGCAGTTCGGGGGCGACGATCACGAGCAGGACGATGAGGATCACCGGGTTCGCGAAGAACGCCACGACGACGCCGACGGCGCCGTACCAGCGACCGAACGACCCGACGGCGGCGACGAACCCGAGCACGGCGGCGATGAGCGTGAGGAAGACGACGACGAAGCAGATGCCGAAGGCGAAGTCGGTGTCGCCGCCCATGAACACCGCGAAGGCGCTGGCGTCGACCGCTGCCGAGACCACCGCGAGCCCCAGCGCGATCTTGCCGACCGCCGGGCTGCGCTTCTTGCGGCCCGCCTGCGCCTGCTGCCGGACGTCGACCGTGTTCCGCTGCATGAGCCGGGCGAACTCGCCGGTGTCACGACCGGGAGCCGGTGCCGGCGGTTGCGTGCGCGACCGGGCATGCGGCTGCGTCCTCGCCGAGGACGGTGCTGCGGATCGCTGCTGCGGTTCCGGCGCCACAGGTCCTCCCTCGTCCTCGGTGCTGGTGCTGGTGCTGGTGCTGGTGCTGGGGTGCCGACCGTGGCCGACCGATGCAGACTAGTGCGCTGCCCTGGCGGTCCGCTCCGAGGAACCGTGAGGTGCCCTGGGTGCTCCTGGGATGATGGCCAGGTGCTCCCCGACCTCCGCGACCTCCGCTCCGACGCCCACGTGGTGGCCCTGCCCATGCGGGTCCGGTTCCGGGGCATCACGGTGCGCGAGGCGATCGTCCTGCGCGGCCCGGCGGGGTGGACCGAGTTCTCCCCGTTCGTCGAGTACGACGACGCCGAGGCGGCCGCGTGGCTCCGGGCGACGGTCGATTTCGGGTGGACGGCACACGAGGCCGCCGCTGACAGCGTGCCCGTGAACGCCACGGTGCCGGCGATCGCGCCGGACGACGTCGCGGACCTCCTGTCGCGGTACCCGGGCTGCACGACCGCCAAGGTCAAGGTCGCCGAGCCCGGCACCACGATCGACGACGACGTCGCCCGCGTGGCCGAGGTCCGGCGGGTGATGGGACCCTCCGCCGCGGTCCGGGTGGACGCGAACGGGCTCTGGAGTGTCGGCCGGGCCGCCGAGGCCCTCGAGCGGCTCGCCCCGTTCGACCTGCAGTACGCCGAGCAGCCGTGTCGCACGGTGCCGGAACTCGCCGAGCTCCGGCAGCGCACCGCCGGACTCGGTGTGCCGATCGCCGCGGACGAGAGCGTCCGCAAGGCCTCCGATCCGCTCGCCGTCGCCCGGGCGGGGGCGGCCGACGTCCTCGTCGTGAAGGCGCAGCCCCTCGGCGGGATCAGCGCCGCACGCGCGGTCGTCGCCGACGCCGGTCTCCCCTGCGTGGTCTCCAGCGCGCTCGACACGTCGGTCGGGCTCGGGATGGGGGCGTTCCTCGCGGCGGCGGCCATGTCGCTCGGGTACGCCGCGGGTCTCGGCACCGCGGCGATGTTCACGTCGGACGTCGCGGCGGCGCCGCTGCTGCCGGTGGACGGGCGCGTGGCGGTGCGGCGCGTCGAGGTGTCCGCCGAGCTCCTCGAGCGGAACGCGGCGTCTCCGGAGCGGACCGCGTGGTGGCTTGCGCGGCTCGAGCGGGTGCACGCGCTGCTCGCGGGCTGACCCGACGGGCGCACGCACGGCCGGGAGAGATCCGACGCCGCCGGGGTCGCACGACGTGCCGCTCGCGGTCGGACGGACGGGAGCCATCCGGCCCCCGCCCGGGTCGCACGACGTGCCGCTCGCGTTCGCCGAGGTCGCACGTTCGGCCGCTCCGACGCGTGCCGAACGACCG
>NZ_JAUZED010000141.1 GCF_030705415.1 Curtobacterium sp. A7_M15
CCGCGCCTCCCGTCCCCAAGCCAGCCTCACCGCGCCGAGGTCGTACAAAGCGCCACTCGCATCCGCTGAGATCGCACGAAAGGCCGGCCGCTCCGCTCGCCACGCGGCACGAAGTGCGACCTCACCCCCGCCCCGCGCGACGGAACGGCGCCGTCACCGTCGGCACGATCTCCCGTCGGTTGATCCAGGACACCACGACCGCCGCGACCAGGTGCACTATGCTGAGCACCCAGCGCCCGTTCGTGTCCGTCACGAAGAACTGCACCGCGAACAGCGCCGTGAGCCCGATCGCCGACCACCGGTGGAACCGCAGCGCGATGATGATCGCCACGCCGAGCACGGTCTGCGACGCGGTCAGCATGAACTCCTCGACCTGCCGACCGTCCAACGGCAACCCGCCCGAGGTCCCACCGCCGAGCACGTGCGCGATCGGCAGCGACCCGACGAGCAGCGACCACTGGTTGACCTTCGACGCGATGAGGGTCCCGATCGCGGCGCCACCCATCCCCCGCAGGGCGAAGAGCGCGGCGACGATGAACTCGGGTGCCTCCGTGGCGAGCGGCGCGAGCCACTGCACGAGGAAGTAGCTGTCGATCCCGAGCGCGCTCCCGGACTGCACGAGCGCGTCCGCGAACGGCTCCGCCGAGGACAGGATCACGGCCGCGGCGACGACGAACAGCGTGGCGATCGTCCACCGGCGCGCACGCTGCGGCATCGAGGCGATGTTGCCCGCCATGCCGACCATCTGCTCGTCGTCCTCGTCGTCGTCCGACACCTTCGACGCCCGCCAGAGGTACCAGACGAACGCGGCCAGCAGGACGAAGCCGAACCACATCGGGATCGACCTCATCAGCGGGATGAGGAACGCGACGAGTGCCAGGAGCGCCAGGAACCCGATGTCCAGGCGCGAGGAGCGTTCGAGCGACAGCACCCGCGTCACCGCTGCGGGCAGCGATCCGAGCCGGACGTACCGCCGTGCCACGAGCAGCGAGATGATCACCACGAGGGGCCACCCGAACCCGAGCAGCAACCGGTTCGAGCCGGTCATGTTCGCCGCGGCGAACTGCTCGTACGAGGGGTCGTACCCGGAGCGGAACGCGTAGTACAGGTCGACCGCGTACTCGGGGAGCACGGCGATCAGCGCGAGGATCGCGATCGCGAGGGCGCCGGCGATGTCCTTCTGCGCGGCCTCGGCGGCCCAGGCGAGCAGGAACGAGGCGGCGACGACCGCACCGCCGAACACGAGCAGGTCGACGACGGGGTCCGGGGCGAACCCGCCGATCCGGAAGACGACGGCGGGCAGGGCGATGGCGATGCAGATCGCGATGCGCCCCCAGGCGCTGGTTCCCATCCGGGGCGCCACGACCTCGGGCGTCGGGGCAGGGGTGAGGGTGTTCGTCATGGTGGTCCTCGTGGTCGAGCCATGACGCTGCACACACTCGAGCGGCTTCGGCCATGGCGGAACGGCCGAAGGTCTCGCTCGCCTCGAGGGCCACGCGCACCGGGCCGATCGTCGTGATGGCCAGTGTGTCGATGCACGCGTTGGGAGCTACTCCCCTTCGACGTCCACCTTGGCGCGCTCCGATCGGCATGCGCAAGCCGATCGGGCCTGTTCGTCGGCCCGAATCCGGGTGTTCCCCTGCCCGCCCCGTCACGGCCTGGAGGCGCGGGTCGGCCCCGCACCGCGCCTCCCGTCCGTCTGGTGGCCGCGCCCACCGCGTCGAGTGAGCAGGAATCGTCAGGCCGCGGTCCGCTACCCGACGATTCCTGCTCACTCGGCGGCGCGTCCCCCGAACGCCGCCCGCCCCGCCCCCCCCCCCGCCCCCCCCCCCCCCCGCGACGGCACGCCGCCTCGTGGCCGCTACCCCTTCGCGGAGCGGGTGCGGCCGAGGGCGACCTCGCGGCGGGCGCGCTCGACGGCGAGGGCACTCGCGGCGTCCGGGTCGCGGAGCAGCCGGTCGACCTCGGCCACGTGCGCCCGGACGTCGTCCGACCCGTGCGCGGAGGCGTCGTCGAGGACCGGTCGCACGACGTCCTCGCCGAGTGCGACCAGCGCGCGGGACAGGCTGAGCCGGGTCTCCTGGTCGCCGCGGCCGAGGTGCTCCGCGAGCGTCCGGGCGAGGGCGTCGCGTTCGGCGTCCGGGACGAGGGCGGCCGCCGTGCGCCACGCCGCCCGGAGGACCCCGACGTCGGAGTCCCGCAACGAGGGCCGGACGGACGGCCACACCGCGGGGTCGCCGATCTTGGAGAGCGTGTGCAGCGCCTGGCTCCGGGCTTGCGGCAGCGGTCGCTCGAGCTCCGGCAGCACCCGCGGGACGACTGCCTCGGCAGGGAGCCGGAGGAGCGCCCACGTGAGCATGTCACGCACGAAGAAGTCCGGCTCGACCGCGCACTGCTCCACGAGCACGTCGAGGTCCGCCGGGTCCGGGTGCGTCCCCGCTGCCATGACGGCGCGGAGACGGACGGATGAGCGCGGGTCGGCGAGTGCGGTGGTGAGCGCGGACATGGCCCCATGCAAGCGCACCGTCCTGCATGACGTCCGGAGACCGCCCGCCAAGGGTCGAGGCATAGCGTGGGGAGGTTCGTTCGACACGACCTTTCGAAAGGATCCCCATGCCCCGCATCGGTACCAGTGACCTCACGGTGTTCCCCCTCGCCCTCGGCGGCAACGTCTTCGGTTGGACGGCTGACGAGCAGACCTCCCACCAGGTGCTCGACGCCTACACCGCGGCCGGCGGCGACTTCATCGACACCGCGGACGTCTACTCCGCCTGGGCACCCGGCAACTCGGGCGGCGAGTCCGAACAGGTCATCGGCTCGTGGTTCCGGAAGTCCGGCAAGCGCGACGACGTCGTCATCGCCACGAAGGTCTCCCAGCACCCGCAGTTCCAGGGCCTCTCCGCCGCGAACGTCGCCGCGGCGGCACGCGCGAGCCTCGAGCGGCTCGGCACCGACCGGATCGACCTGTACTACGCGCACTTCGACGACGAGTCGACCCCGCTCGAGGAGACCGTGCGCGCGTTCGACCAGCTCGTGCGCGACGGACTCGTGCGGTACACGGCGATCTCGAACTACTCGAAGGAGCGCGCGGCGGAGTGGATCCGCATCGCACGGGAGAACGACCTCGCACTGCCCGTCGCGATCCAGCCGCACTACAACCTGGTCACCCGCGAGCCGTACGAGTCGGACATCGCTCCCCTGGCCGCCGCCGAGCACCTCGGGGTCGTGCCGTACTTCTCCCTCGCGGCGGGCTTCCTGACCGGGAAGTACCGCACGAAGGAGGACTTCGCCGGCAAGGACCGCGAGGGCCAGGTCTCCGGCTACTTCACCGACGAGGGGCTCGCGGTCGTCGACGCACTCGCCACGATCGCCCAGGACCGCGGCACCGAGGTCGCGACGGTCGCCCTCGCGTGGCTGCAGGCGCAGCCGGACGTCGTCGCGCCGATCGCCAGCGCGCGCAACACCGAGCAGCTGCCGGCACTGCTGGCGTCGGCGGAGCTCGAGCTCACCGCCGACGAGCTGCGGACCCTCACCGACGTGTCGGCGAAGGTCTCGGCCGCGGCCTGACGCCGGCGGACCGGTCGCCGGTCGACTCGGAACGACAAGATCGACGTCGTACGACATCGGGGATGTCGTTCCGAGTCCGCACGCCCCGCCCGGCCCCGCACGACCCCGCCCGGCCCCGCACGACCCGGCCCGGCCCCGACCCCGCCGGACCCGACCGGCTCCCGCGCCTACGCCCCCGGCGCGACCGACCCCGTCATCGTGTCCCCCGACGACCGCGTCACGAAGCACGAGATGAACGTGTCCCCCTGGTCCCACGTCGCCTGGTCGGGCGCGTACGACCCCTGCACCTGCACGTCCCCGTACGCCGCCGCGGCCGAAGCGTTCAACGCCTCCGAGGACTGGCACTGCTCGGCCGCCTGCGCCGCGAGCGCGTCCGGCCCGGGCCACTGGTTCGCCGAGACGGGCAGCCTCGCGGTGAGCTGGGCGACGTGCGGCGTCTGGCAGTCGACGACCGTGTAGGTCTGCGCCCACGCGTTCGTGAACGGCGACAGGCACTCCCCGCCGGCGAGGTCGGTCCACGCGTGCTCGCCGGGTGCCGCCGGCGTCGTGGCGAACTGCAGCGTCTCGAGCGAGGTCGACGCCGACGACGGCTGCGACGGCGCAGCGGTCGGTGTCGCCTTCGGGGTCGCCTGGGCCGATGCCGCCGAGGTCGCGGTCGGCGCCGGGGTCCGCTCGTCGATCCGGTTGCCGAGGATCCACTGCGTGAGGGCGAACACCGCCACGACCAGCACGACGATGAGCACGACCGAGCCCCAGACGAGCAGGAGCTTGCCGCGCCGCCCCTCGTTCCGGAGCTTCGCGAAACCCTCGTTGATGAAGTTGTCGCGGTCGCCACCGCCCGCGGAGGCCGGCGCCGCAGGTGCGACGGGACTGCGGTCGGGTGCCGGAGCGTGCCCGGGCGTGCCACCGACGGCCGGCATCATGCGCGTGCCGGTGTCGTGCGGGTCGTACCCGGTCCCGCCGAGCTGCCCGACGGCCTCGGTCCCGAAGAGGTCCTTGATCGCACTCGTGTCGCTGGTCTCGCGCCCGTCCCACTCGGACTGGTCGAGGTCGTCCGGCGCGGCGGCCGGGAGCGGTGCCGGCTCGTCGCCCTGTGGCGCCGGCTCGTGACCGCGGATGCCCATGACTGCGTCGAGGTCCTGTCCCACCGCCGGGGGCAGGTGCGCGGGGTACGCGGTCGTCTCCGCGTCGGAGGCGGCCGGTTCGACGAGCGGTGGCGCGGCCGTCGGCGGGACGGTGCCGTCCGGCTCGGCCCACCACGGGCTCCCGGCGACCGGCAGTGCGGTGGTCGGCTCGTCGGCCGGGAGGCGCGGCTCGTCCTCCGGCGCGTCCGTCGCCTCGTCGAGGTGCCCGGGCTCCACCGCCGTGGTCGGTCCGACGACGGGGGTCCCGTCCGCCGGGGTCGGCAGCTCGCCCGACACGACGTCCTCGTCCGACTCGTCGGCCAGGTTCCAGGAGCCACCGGCGAGCGCCGTCGTGTCGAACGCGTTCGTGGTCAGGGTCGCCGGCACCTCGCCGGTCTCGTCGTCGCGGATCGCCCAGTCGAACGGCCGCTCGTGGCCCCCTGTGCCCTCGGTCTCGTCGTCGCTGATGCGGAGGAGCTCGGTGAAGCTCGGAGGTTCGTCGGAGGACGGCAGGACGTTCTCGACGCCGACCGGCTGCGGTGCCACCGGGAACGCCGGGGCGGGAGCCGCGGGCGCGCCGGGCGGCTGCGAGCCCGTGGCCCGACCGAGCCAGTCGACGTCCTCGCGTCCGGCGCCGAACGGGTCGGTGCGGCGTCGTTCCTCGTCGACGGCACGGTTCTCGGCCGCTCGCTGGTCGCGGTGGGTCTGGGCCGTCGGCAGGCTGATCGACGACGGGTGCGGCGTCGTCGACGCCGGTGGGACGGGGGACGCCACCGGGATGCGGTCGGAGAGCGTGGCCCGCTCGGCCTCGGCGTCGGCCTGGGGGTGCTCGGACGGCGCTTCGAGCTGCTCGGGCATCGAGATCGCCTGCGTCGAGTCGTCGTCGGCGGACGTCTCGGGCTCGAAGGGGTCGGGCAGCGGTGCACCGGTCTCGCGCGCGGTCTTCTCCGCCTCGCGCCGTTCACGGCGCGAGGGCCAGTCGTCCGCTCCCCGCGGCGCACCGAAGATGTCAGCGGCACTGCGGAGACCGTGGAACGGAGCGTCCGGGGCGGAGCCGCGCCGTGCCTCCAGTCCGTCGTCCCCGTCTGCGGGACCGGCGGCCTGGTCGGGCTCGTGCGCGTCGTCCGGACGCTCCTCGGTCACGCGCTCAGCCCCAGATCGGCCAGCCCGATCGCCGCGAAGTACGGGTACCCGGCGGCCTCGATCTTCTCCTTGGCGCCGGTGTCGCGGTCGACGACGACTGCCACGGCGGCGATGATCGCGCCCTCGCGCTCGAGTGCCTCGGCTGCCTTGAGCGGCGACCCGCCGGTGGTCGAGGTGTCCTCGAGCACGATGACGCGCTTGCCGCGGAGGTCCGGCCCCTCGACCTGCTTGCCGCGACCGTGGTCCTTCGGCTCCTTGCGGACGACGAACGCGTCGTAGGCGAGCCCCCGGGCGGCCGCCTGGTGCAGCACGGCGCTCGCGATGGGGTCGGCACCCATGGTCAGTCCGCCCACGGCGGCGACGTCCGGCACCTGCCCGATGAGGTCGGTCATGACCTGACCGATGAGCGGGGCGACCCGGTGGTCCAGGCTCACCTTGCGGAGGTCGATGTAGTACGTCGCCTTCTTCCCGCTGGTCAGGGTGAAGTCTCCGTGGAACACCGCTTCGTCCGTGATGAACTGGATGAGCTGGTCGCGCGCGTCGGTCACAGCCCACAAGGGTAGCCGGTCCGAGTGGGTACGCTCCGGTCATGGCCTCCGACGCACGCACGACCACCGAGGTGGCGCGTCCGACGGGCGGCTCGCGGTGGCGCGCGCGAGGGCTCGCGGTCGGCCAGGAGGCGCTGGGCGCCCTGGTCGCGCTGGCCCTGTCCGTCATCGCCCTGCACCACGTCGTCGCGACCTCCAGGGTCGCCCTGCTCTGGTACGACGGCGACTCGGTGCTGTTGCCGCTCGTGGAACGGTCGATGCGGCTCGGCGAGCCCTTCGAGTGGGCGATGTCCCCGGCGCTCTTCTTCTTCCCGGAGCTGCCGGTGTACCTCCTCTGCTCCCTCGTGACGGCCACGCCGCAGCAGGCCCTCGCGCTGAACGGCGTCCTCGTGCTGGTCGCCGTGTACGCCCTCGTCCGGGCGGCGGCGAACGAGCTCATGCCGTCGGCTCGGCGGTCGGCACGGATCGCGGTCTCCACCGTCGCCCTCGGGTTCGTGACGCTCCTGGTGCTCACCGAGTCGTCGGCGACCGCGACCTCGTTGGAGCTCGCGTCCCTGCTCCTCACGACGACCTACTACTACGGCGCGGTCCTGGCGATGCTCGGCACCGCGGTCCTGGTGCTCCGGGTCGTGCGGCTCGGGCGGGCGTCGGTCGCGGTCCTCGTCGTGCTCGGACTGGTCGCCGCGTGCACGACGGCATCGAACCCGCTGTACGTCCCGTGGTCGGCGGGCCCGGCGATCGTGACGCTCGTGCTCCTCGCGCTCGCCCGGCGACTCCCGTGGCGTCCGGTCGCGCTGCTCGTCGGGACGCTCACCCTCGGCTCCGTCGTCGGGTACCTGCTGCGCATCCCGCTCCGGCCGTTCGTGTCGCTCGACCCCTCGAGCTACGTCCAGCCGTCGCGGGCGGCCGAGACGCTGGGCTTCTTCGCCGCGCTCACCGACGACCGCGCGGGCTCGGCGGCGGGCGACGCGGGGCTGCTCCTGCTCCTCGTGGGGGTGCTGCTGTCGGTCGGCGGCACGGTGTGGGCGTGGCGGGTCCGGACCTCGCGGACCGTCCTCGCCGCCGCCGCGCTCCCGCTCGTCACGGTCGCCGCGGTGTCGGTCGGGGTCGTCGTCGCCGGTTCCGAGACCCCGCGGTACCTCGAGCCGATCGTGACGGCGCCGCTGCTCGCCCTCGTCGCGGTCGCCGAGCTCGCCCGCACCGCCGTCCGTCGGACCCGGGTGCACCGACCGCGACGCGGCGTGCGGGCAGCGCTCGCCCTGGCGGCCGCCGGGGTCCTGCTCG
>NZ_JAUZED010000142.1 GCF_030705415.1 Curtobacterium sp. A7_M15
AGGCACGGTGCCAGCTGGCACCGTGCCTCCCGTCCGACGTCAACGCCCGATCAGGGCGTCGAGGTCACGTCCGTCAGGACGACGACTCCCAGTCCGCCGGACCGCGCGAACCCGCGCGGTACTCCTCGAGCGGGACCTCGTCCGCCTTCCAGGCGTCGACGACCGGCTCGACGATCTCCCAGCAGCGCTCGGCCACGTCACCGCGGATCGAGAGCAGCGGGTCGTCGTGGAAGATCCCGTTGAGGACCTCGCCGTAGGGGGTGAGCTCGCCGTCCGCGAAGGAGGACGACAGCGTGACCTGCCCCATCTCGAACGGGTTACCGCCGCCGTTCGCCGACACCGACAGCTCGATCTCGTCGGGGTTCAGGACGATCCGGAGCGTGTCCGACTTGGGGCGACCGGAGAGGCCGGAGGGCAGCCGGGTCACGGGCTTGAAGGTGATCAGGACCTCCTTCCGGCTGGCGCCGAGCGCCTTGCCGGAACGGAGGGTGAAGGGGACGCCCTTCCAGCGCGCGGTGTCGACCTCGACCGAGATCTCGGCGAGCGTCTCCGTCTGGCGCGACGGGTCGACGCCGTGCTCGTCCTGGTACGACGGCAGCTCCTTGCCGTCGATGGTGCCGGCCGTGTACACGGCGCGACGCGACGCGATCTTCGGGTCGCCGCCCTTGAGCTCGGTCGAGCGGAGCACGCGGGCCAGGGACGAGCGGAACTCGACCGCGTCGATGTCGGCCGGGGCGTCCATCGTCACGATGCCGAGGATCTGCAGCAGGTGCGACTGGATCATGTCGACCATCGCGCCGGCCTCGTCGTAGTACTGGGCGCGGTTCTCGAGACCGAGGGTCTCGTCGTAGAAGATGTCGACCTTCTCGATGTTGTCGGCGTTCCAGATCGGCTCGAACAGGCGGTTCGCGAAGCGCAGGCCGATGATGTTGAGGACCGTGGTGCGGCCGAGGAAGTGGTCGGTGCGGTGCACGCGCTCCTCGGGGACGAGCTTGAGGACCGTCTCGTTGAGGGCCTTCGCGCTGTCGACGTCGGTGCCGAACGGCTTCTCGAACGCGAGGGTCGTGCCCTCGGGCAGCTCGACCTGCTGGAGCGCCTCGCAGATGTCGGAGGCGATCTGCGGCGGGAGGGCGAAGTAGAGGATCGGCTCGGCGTCGTCGTCGGCCGCCGCGAACAGGGCCTTGAGGTGCTCGGGGTCGGTCGGGTCACCCTGGATGAACTGCGTCGACGCGAGGGTGGCGTCGACCTCCGGGCCCTTCACGTCCTGCGACGCGAAGGACTTCGTGACGACGTCCTTCCACTGCTCCTCGCTGCGGGCGCTGCGGCCCGTGCCGATGAGCTGGACGGGCACCGCTCGACCGCTCTGCAGGAACGTGCCGAGGCCCGGCAGCAGCAGGCGGGAGGCGAGGTCGCCCGTCGCGCCGAAGATGATGAGAGTGCGCTTGTCGGTCACCGGAGGTGACTCCTTTCGCTGTGGTGGGGTGGTCCGCTTGAGGCCAAGCCGTGGGCGGACCGGTTGATTCCCGGACGAGCAGGTTCGTTGGTGGGCCTGCGTTCCGGAGGTCGTGCTGCGGTTCCGGCACAGGTGCCGTGTTCCGTCGTCTGGCCGGTGCCGTGTTCCGTCGTCTGGCCGGTGCCGTGTTCCGTCGTCTGGCGGAACGCACTTCGGGCGGCACCGGAGTGGTGCCGCCCGAAGTCAGGTGCGTTGGACGTCCAGGTCAGTGCCCGAAGTTGCCGCGGTAGTACTCGTAGACCCAGCCGACGAGCGTGATCGCCACGCAGGCGAGTCCGATCGGGACGATCCACAGGCCGGCCGCGACGCCGAGGAAGCAGAGTCCCGTCGCACCGGCGAGCAGGATGGGCCACCACGACCACGGGCTGAAGTGGCCGAGCTCGGCGTCGCCGTCCTCGATGTTGGCGTCCGGGCGGTCCTCGGGCAGCACGCCGCCCTGCGAGGACATGACCTTACCGAGGTAGAACGCGATGAACGCGGACATGATCCCGGTGAGGCCGATGGCCACGGTGCCGACCCACTCCACACGGCCGTAGTAGATCAGCGACCAGATGGTGTACGCGGCGTCCGCGAAGATGAAGAACCCGAAGAGGATCCAGAACAGGTTGGTGTTGGCGCGCATCGCCTTACTTCACCTCGCCCTTCGCGGCGTCGTAGGTCGGAGCGTCGGGGGCGTCCTTGGCCGGACCCACACCGATCGGCACACCCGCTTCGGGGTGGTTGAGGTCGAACGCCGGCGACTCCGAACGGATCCGCGGGATCGACGTGAAGTTGTGCCGCGGCGGCGGGCAGCTGGTCGCCCACTCGAGCGAGCGGCCGTAGCCCCACGGGTCGTTCACGGCGACCTTCGGTGCGTTCCGAGCGGTCACGTAGACGTTGAAGATGAACGGCAGGAACGAGATCGCCAGGATCATCGAGCCGATCGTCGACAGCTGGTTCATCCAGGTGAAGCCGTCGTTCGGCAGGTAGGTCGCGTAGCGACGCGGCATGCCGATGACGCCCAGCCAGTGCTGGATGAGGAACGTCGTGTGGAAGCCGATGAACAGCAGCCAGAAGTGGATCTTTCCGAGACGCTCGTTGAGCATCTTGCCGGTCCACTTCGGCCACCAGAAGTAGAAGCCCGCGAACATCGCGAAGACGACGGTGCCGAACACCACGTAGTGGAAGTGCGCGACGACGAAGTACGAGTCGGACACGTGGAAGTCGAGGGGCGGCGACGCCAGGATCACACCGGTGAGACCACCGAACGTGAAGGTGATGAGGAAGCCGATCGACCACAGCAGCGGCGTCTCGAAGGTCACCGAGCCGCGCCACATGGTGCCGACCCAGTTGAAGATCTTCACGCCGGTCGGGACCGCGATGAGCATCGTCATGAGCGAGAACCACGGGAGCAGGACGCCACCGGTGACGTACATGTGGTGCGCCCACACCGTGACCGAGAGGGCCGCGATCGAGATGGTCGCGTAGACGAGGGTCTTGTACCCGAAGATCGGTTTGCGGCTGAACACCGGGAAGATCTCGGACACGATGCCGAAGAACGGCAGCGCGATGATGTAGACCTCGGGGTGGCCGAAGAACCAGAACAGGTGCTGCCAGAGCAGGGCCCCGCCGTTGGCCGGGTTGAAGATCTGGGCGTCGAACACGCGGTCGAGGCCGAGGCCGAAGAGCGCGGCGGCGAGGACCGGGAAGGCCATCAGCACGAGCAGCGCGGTCACGAGGGTGTTCCACGTGAAGATCGACATGCGGAACATGGTCAGACCCGGTGCACGCATCGTGATGATAGTGGTGATGAAGTTCACCGCACCGAGGATCGTCGAGAAGCCGGTCATGCCGAGGCCGAAGACCCAGAGTGTGCCACCGAGCCCTGGCGTGAACGTCGTGTCACTCAGTGGCGCGTAGGCGAACCACCCGAAGGACGCGGCGCCCTGCGGGGTGAGGAAGCCACCGACGGCGATGAGCGAGCCGAACAGGTAGAGCCAGAAGGCGAACCCGTTCAGACGGGGGAACGCGACGTCCGGCGCACCGATCTGGAGCGGCATGATCGCGTTCGCGAAGCCCGAGAAGAGCGGCGTCGCGAACATCAGCAGCATGATCGTGCCGTGCATCGTGAAGAGCTGGTTGTACTGCTCCTTCGTCGCGACCACGTGCAGGCCGGGCTCGAAGAGCTGGGCACGGATGACGAGCGCCATCACACCCGCGAGCAGGAAGAAGATGAACGAGGCGATCAGGTACATGTACCCGATGGTCTTGTGGTCCGTGGAGGTGATCCACCGGACGATGATGTTGCCCTTCCGGCCGACCTTCGACGCCTGGAAGTCCAGTGTCGTGGTCCCTGCAGCCGGCTGGCCGACGAGTGACGTGGTCATCTGACGGAGCCCCTACTTGTTGTCGCTCGACGCCGTGACGGGCGTCTTGTCGTTGGGTTCGTTCGTGTTGGTGTTGTACTCGTTGCCGAGCAGCCCGACCTTGCCCTGCTCCTCGAGCGAGTCGAGGTACTTCTGGTACTCGGTCGGCGTGACGACCTTCACCTGGAAGAGCATGAGCGAGTGGTACTCACCGCACAGCTCCGCGCACTTGCCCTGGTAGGTACCGAGCTTCTGCGGGATGAAGTACTCGTCGTTCTGCTTGCCCGGGAGCATGTCCTTCTTGTAGAGGAAGTCGATGATCCAGAACGAGTGGTCGACGTCACGCGAGGAGAGCTCGATGTGGACCTTCTTGCCCTTGGGCAGGTAGAGGGTCGGGAGCTGCGACTCGTCGATCGCGCCGTTGGCGTTCTCTTCTTCCTGGGCCTGGATGCCCTGGTAGTAGACGCTCTTGGACTTGTCGTCCTCGTTGATGTAGTTGAAGTCCCACGCCCAACGCTTGCCGTAGACGTGGATCGTCGCGTCGGCGTTCTTGAACGGCTGCTCGATCGCGGCCTGGTCCTTGGCGGTGAAGGCGAAGAAGCCGAGCACGAGGATCAGCGGCACGATCGTGTAGAAGATCTCGAGCGGCATGTTGTAGCGCATCTGCACCGGCAGGCCGGTCTGGCCCTTGCGTCGGCGGTAGACGATCGCTGCCCAGATGATGAGGCCCCACACGATCAGACCGACCGCGAGCAGCACGACCCAGCTGGTGGTCCACAGGCCGACGATGCGGCTCGTGTGGTTGGTGACGTCCTTCGTCTCCTCCGTGCCGGGGAGCCATCCGTTCAGCTGCTGCTGCGAGCAACCAGCCAGTGCGATGACCAGACCGACGGCCACCGGGACGGCCGCCCAACGTATACGGCGATTCGAACGCACTGTTACCTCTCGGAAGAACGTGAAACCGGAGCGGGCCGCGACGTGAAGGTCGCGCATGGCTCGCTCCCAGCTTGGTTGGAACACTCCTAGCTTACTCGCAGCTCGGGACCGCTCGCGCACACGCGACACGCCTCGAGCCGCCATCCGCACTCCCCCGGGAAGGGTTTTCCCTGGTCGCGCGGGATGCGACATCCCGGGAACGAACGAGCGGGGAGCGACCGTGTCGGTCACTCCCCGCTCGTGTCGGGTCGTCGGCGATCAGTGGAAGCTGTCACCGCACGCGCAGCTGCCCTGCGCGTTGGGGTTGTCGATCGTGAAGCCCTGCTTCTGGATGGTGTCCTCGAAGTCGATCGAGGCACCGTCGAGGTACGGGACGCTCATCTTGTCCACGACGACCTCGACGCCGTCGCCGAACTCGGCCGTGGCATCGCCGTCGAGCAGGCGCTCGTCGAAGTAGAGCTGGTAGATGAGGCCGGAGCACCCGCCGGGCTGGACGGCGAGGCGGAGGCGCAGGTCGTCGCGGCCTTCCTGTTCGAGGAGGCTCGCCACCTTCGCCGCGGCCGCGTCGCTGAGCAGGACGCCGTGCGACGGCGCCTCGGTCGTCGGTGCGTGGTCGGTGATGGTGTCGCTCATCCGCGCGTCTCCCTCCGTGCGGTGTCGTTCACCGCGCTCGGATCGATTGTAAGCACCGTCAGCCGCGAGTCGCGAGACGCGCGAGCAGGATCGTCTCGGAAGCGATGGCGCGGTGCAGGACGCCGAGGTGCTGGGACTCGTTCGGGCTGTGCGCGCGGGTGTCCGGGTCCTCGACACCCGTCACGAGGATCTGCGCCTCGGGGAACTGCGCGGCGAGGTCGGAGACGAACGGGATCGAGCCGCCGATGCCCTGCTCGACGGGCGACTCGCCCCACCCCTCGGCCATCGCCGTCCGCGCTTCCTGGACAGCCCAGCCGGCGGTGTCCACCAGGAACCCGTCGCCGGCGTCCGGCTCGCTGATCTCCAGTCGGGCGCCGAACGGCACGTGCGCGCGCAGGTGCCGTTCCACCGCGGCGTACGCGTCCGTCGCGGCCTGTCCCGGCGCAACGCGCACCGAGACCCGGGCCGAGACCGTCGGCAACAGCGTGTTCGACGCGTTCGCGACGCTCGGGACGTCCATGCCCGTGACCGTGATCGACGGCTGGAACCACATCCGCGACAGCACGTCGCCCCGGCCGACCGGACGGACGCCCGGGAGCAGTGCGGCGTCACCGGCCAGCTGGTCCTCGGTGCGCTCCGGGACGTCGGCCTCGTACGACGTGAGCCCCGCGACGGCGACGGCGCCGTCGTCGTCGTGCAGGGAGGCGAGGAGCCGGGCCATCGGGATCATGGCGTCCGGCGCCGCTCCCCCGAACATGCCGCTGTGGCTCGCGTGCTCGAGCGTCGTCAGGGTCAGCTTGAAGGTGACGTTGCCGCGCAGCGAGACCGTGATCGACGGGACCTCGGTCGACCAGTTGTCGCTGTCCGCGACCACGATGACGTCGGCGGCGAGGTGCTCCCGCTGCTCGCGGAGGAACGTGCGGAACGACCGGGATCCGAACTCCTCCTCGCCCTCGACGAACAGGACGACGCCGAGCTCGAGGTCGTCGCCGAACTGCGCGTGCAGCGCCCGGAGCGACGCGATGTGGGTCATCACGCCGGCCTTGTCGTCCGAAGCACCGCGGCCGTAGAGACGGTCGCCGCGCAGGGTCGGCTCGAACGGCGGCGTCTCCCACAGCTCGTCGTCGCCCTGCGGCTGGACGTCGTGGTGGGCGTACAGCATCACGGTCGGCTTGCCGTTCCGCGCCGGGCGGACCGCGAGGACGGCCGGCTGTCCGAGCTCTCCGCCGGCGGCCTCGACGTCGGCCGTGTCGCCGTCGACCGCCGAACGGACGATGCGCACGTCGTCCGCGCTGAACACGCCCGTCGACCGCGCCAGGTCCGCGACGGCCTCGGCGCTGGCCCGCACGTTCGCCGGGTCGAAGGCCGACCAGGACACCGAGGGCAGCCGCACGAGGGCGGACAGGTCGGCGATCGTCGTGGGCAGCGCGCCCTGCACGTGTTCGCGGAGGGCGTCGAGGAGTGCGGGGTCGGTGGCGGCGGCGTGCTGGTCGGTGTCGGTCATGTCCCGTAATCTAGAGGACGATCCAGCACGCAGACCGCAGTCAGGAACGCATCGTGGCGAAGGCAGCCCCCAAGACCAACACGACCGTCAACCCGTCCGAGGCCGAGCTCCTCGAACAGGGGAAGGGCCGCCCGACACCGACCCGTCGTGAGCGCGAGGCGGCGAACCGCCGGCCCATCGTCGGCGGCTCCGCCGAGGACAAGAAGGCCGCCCGTGCCCGGCTCACGAACGAGCGCGAGAAGGCCCGCGTCGGCATGGCCAACGGCGAGGAGCGCTACCTCCCCGCGAAGGACAAGGGCGAGCAGCGCAAGTTCGTGCGTGACTGGATCGACGCCCGCTGGAACGTCGGCGAGATCATGATGCCGGTCCTCGTGCTGTTCCTCATCGTCGGGTTCGCCGCGTCGCAGACCGTCATCGCCTCGTACTCGCTGCTGCTCGTGTGGGCGTTCGTGGCGCTCTTCGTGCTCGACTGCATCGTGCTGTGGCTGTCGTTCCGCAAGAAGCTCACGGCCAAGTTCGGCTCGATGCAGCGCGGGACGTTCCTCTACATCCTCACGCGGGCGTGGCAGCTGCGCTTCCTGCGCCTGCCGAAGCCGCAGGTCAAGCGCGGGCAGTACCCCACCGTCTGACACCTTCCTCGCAGCGCCGTCCGGTCCGCCGGGCGGCGCTGCGTCGTTCCCTGCGCCGGCCGCGGGGCCAGGGGCGGGGCCGGGCTCCGGGCCGGGCCC
>NZ_JAUZED010000143.1 GCF_030705415.1 Curtobacterium sp. A7_M15
CGCGCCCCGACTCACCGGGGCGCGATGCCCGTTGCGGGGCGCGGCCCGTCGGCGCACCGGGGTCAGGAGTGGACGCGTGCGAGGAACTCGACGAGCGCCGGGTGCTCCGGGGCGTCGAGGACCTCGGCCGGTGCCCCCTGCTCGACGACCTCGCCACGGTGCAGGAACACGATCCGGTCGGCCACGTTCCGCGCGAAGTGCATCTCGTGCGTGGTCATCAGGATGGTCGAGCCCTGCCGCTTCAGCTCGGTGACGAGGTCGAGCACCTCGCCGACCAGCATCGGGTCCAGCGCGCTCGTGACCTCGTCGAGCAGCAGGAGCTCGGGGTCGGAGGCGATCGCCCGGACGATCGCGACGCGCTGCTGCTGCCCGCCGGACAACCGGTCCGGGTAGGCGCCGGCGAAGTCCGCCAGGCCGATCCGGTCGAGCAGGCGCCGTGCGGTCTCCTCCGCCGACGCCCTGCCGATACCGTGCACCTGCCGCGAGGCGAGGGTCACGTTGTCGAGCACGCTCATGTGCGGGAACAGGTTGAACTGCTGGAACACGACGCCGATCCGCGCCCGGGTCGCGTCGACGTCGATGCGGGGATCGGCGATGTCGGTGCCCTGCAGCAGGATCTCCCCGTCGTCGATGCCCTCGAGCAGGTTCACCGTCTTGAGGAGCGTCGACTTGCCGGAGCCCGAGGCCCCGATGACGCAGATGACCTCGTGGCGGTGCACCGTCAGGTCGATCCCGCGCAGGACCTCGTGCTCGCCGAACGCCTTGCGCACCCCGCGCAGCTCGAGGACGGGAGCCGACGTCGCGGAGTCGAGCCGCGCCTCCTGGCCCGTCATACGGTCCCGCCGATCTGCTCGCGCCGCTGCTGCCGACGCGCGATCGCGTCGGTGACGCGGATCAGCGGCAGGCTGATCACCACGAACAGCAGGCCGGCGACGAAGTAGGGCGTGAAGTTGTAGGTCTCCGCCTGGGCGATCTGCGCGGACCGGACGGCGTCCACCGCGCCGAGGATCGACACGAGACCGACGTCCTTCTGCATCGACACCAAGTCGTTCATGAGCGCGGGCGTCACCTTGCGGATCGCCTGCGGCAGCACGACCAGTCGCAGCGTCTTCGCGTGCGACAGCCCGAGCGACCGGGCGGCGAGACGCTGCGACGGGTGGACTGCCTCCATGCCGGCGCGGAGCACCTCGGCGATGTACGACGAGTACGTCAGGACGATCGCGATCGTGCCCCAGACCTCGGCGGGGAGGCGCGGGAAGACCCCGAGCCCGGGGATCCCGTAGCCGACCAGGTAGAGCACGATGATGAGCGGCAGGCCGCGGAACAGGTCCGTGTACCCGGTGGCGAGCATCCGCAGCGGGAAGAAGACCGGGCTGCGCAGGCCTCGGACGACGGCGAGGAGCGTGCCGAACACCGCGACGCCGATGGCGCTGAAGAACAGGATCCGGATGTTCAGCCAGAGGCCCTCGAGGATCGCCGGGAACGAGTCGATCGCGGTCTGCGGGTCGAAGAACGATTGCTGGACCGCAGCCCAACCGGGGGTGTTCACGACGCCGAAGTAGACGACGGCGACGACGACGAGCGTCGACGCGACGGACACCACGATCGACCGGCGTCCGCGCTGCCGACGGTAGAGCCGACGCTCCTGCTCGACCTGGCTCGGCGCCGCTGCGGCCACCGGGGTGCCGGCGCCAGCTGGGACGGTCATGCGCGCTACTTCAGGACGGGGGTGTCGGTCTCCGAGGAGAGCCACTTGGTCTGCAGGTCCTCGAGCGTGCCGTCGGCCTTCAGCGCCGCGAGCGCCTTGTCGACCTTGCTCGTCAGCTCGGAGTCCTTCGGCAGCACGAAGCCGAACTGGTCGCCCGTGCCGTCCGCCGGGAACTGCGCCGAGACCGTGCCCTTGCCGTCGAGCTGCGCGCCGGACATGTAGAAGGCGGTCGGCAGGTCGGTCACGATGGCGTCGATCTGACCGGACTTGAGCGCGAGGACGGCGTCGTCGTTCGAGTTGAAGACCTGCGGGGTGACCCCGAGGACGTCCTTCACGCTCTGGATGCTCGTCGACCCGGTGGCGACGCCGATCGCGTCCTGCTTGAGCGCGCTGATCGTCGTGTCGTCCGCGGCCGTGGAGGACTGCGTCGTCACGACCGCCTGCGTCGTCGTGTAGTACGGCGTCGACATGTCGACGGCCTTCTTGCGCTTCGCGTCGATCGAGAACTGCTGGATGTTCAGGTCCCAGTCCTTCGGGCCCGGGGCGATCGCGCTGTCGAAGGTGCTCCGCTTCCAGACGACGTCGCTCTTCGCGTAGCCCATCTCCTTCGCGACGGCGTAGGCCACCGCGGCCTCGAAGCCCTTGCCGGACTGCGGCTTGTTGTCCTCGACCCACGGCGAGTACGCGGGCTGCCCGGTCGCGATCGTGAGCTTGCCGTCGGTGACGGTGCCGTCGGCGTTGCCGCTGCCGCCCGCCGAGCAGGAGGAGAGCGCGAGTGCGGCGACCGCGGCGGTGGCGACGGCGATGGTGAGGCGGAGGGATCGGGTCACGGTCGGGCCTTCGTGCGAGGGGGTTGGGGGCAGGACGCAGTGTACTTCGGTGTGGGATACCAACGCGAGACGGCTGTCTCGCGACTACTCGGCGAGCGTGAAGTCGTCGAACGAGAACCCGGGCGACACCAGGCAGCTCAGCAGTACCTCGCCGTCGCCGGGCAGGGTCCGCTGCCACACCCCGCCGCGGACGAACGCCTGTGCGTCGTTCACCCGATCGCGCCCGGCGTCCGGGCCGAGCGTGATCGTCGCGCCGGGCTCGGGCTCGTCGCCGTCGCCGCCGAGCTGCAGCTCGACGCTGTCCGGCCCGTGCCACATCCAGATCTCGTCGCTCGTGACCCGGTGCCAGGCCGAGGCCTCGCCCGGGGGCAGCAGGAAGTGGATCAGGGTCGCGGCGGGCCGGTCACCCGCCGCGGTCGACACGGTCGCGGGCGAGGTCCACGTGCGGACGTACCAGCCGCCCTCCGGGTGCGGCTCCATGCCGAGGGCGACGGCGCGTTTCGGCACGTCGAGCCACTCGATGAGCGTGCCGTCGACGGTGCGACGGGCGGCCATGCCGGGGCGGGGGGCGGTCTCGGTCATGATTCCTCCGGGGAACGATCAGGTGGGACGGCGGGGCCGGTCGACGCGCCGTCGACGGCACGGACGACACCGCGGATCACGGTCGCGACGGCGCGACCGGCACCGTCCTCGACGAGCTCGGCGAGGGCGTCCGGCACGGTCCGCGCGTCGACGTCGAAGACGGCCAGGTCGGCCCGCGCCCCGACGGCGAGGTGCCCGGTCCGGTCCGGCCCCACGGCGAGCCCCATCGCGTGCGCACCGCCGAGGGTCGCCGCGGCGAGCAGGCGTTCGTGCAGGTCGCGGTGCCCGTAGCCCTGCGCACGGGCGATCCGGTGCAGGGCGGTGACGTCGGCCATCAGGTCGAGGGACGGCGACGACGACAGCGAGTCCGTACCGATCGCGATCGGGCTGCCCTCGCGCAGGTAGTCCGCGACGGGCGGCGGATCGAGTCCGATCACGGCGTTCGAGCGCGGGCAGAGTGCGACGGCGGTCCCCCGCGCACGGAGCAGTGCCCGGTCGGCTGCGGTCAGGTACACGCCGTGTGCGATGTGGCAGTCGGGCCCGAGCACGCCGAGACGGTCGACGAACGCGGTCGCGCTCGCGCCGAAGCCGAGGGCACGCATCGCTCGGAACGACGGCACGTTCGCCAGGTGCCAGTCGTTGCCGTGGCCGACGCCGTCGACGCCCTCGAGTCCGGGCACCGGCCCGAGGGCGACGCGCTCGCCCTCGAAGGCGGCCTCGCCGAGGTGCAGGTGCAGCCGGAGGCCACGCTGGCGCACGATGTCGGGGAGCTCGAGCAGCGGGGCGACGTCGAGCGAGTACGGCGCGTGCGGGGAGAGTCCGGCGCCCGGTTCGGTCGGGATCCGCTCGAGTTCGCCGAGGACCTGGTCGCGGCCGTGGCTCTGCCAGGCCTCGTTCTCCCAGTCCATGACCTCCCAGTAGGCGATGCCGCCGAGGCCGGCCTCGGCGAGCACGGTCGACGCCTCGATGTCCGTGACGACGTCGGCGATGCTCGTCACACCGGCGAGGATCGACGACGTCGCGCCGGCTGCCGCCTCGGCGTGCCAGTCGTGCGACTCGGCGTAGTCCTCGTTGAACGCGCGGGCCCAGTCCTCGAAGCCGCTGTACTGCCGCTGCCCGACACTGGCCATGCCGGTGTACTGCAGGTGCGAGTGCGCGTTCACGAGGCCGGGGAGCAGGGCGCCTCGCCACGGTCGTTCGGTGAACGGCATGCCGGAGCCGGCGAGCTGGTCGACGACCCACGACCGCTCGCCGACGTGCAGGATGCGGCCGTCCTGCACCGCGACCGCTCCGTCGGCGATGGGCGGCGCGGTCATCGGCACGACGATCCGCGCCGAGTGGACGGTGACGGGGTGGCCGGCGCTCACGTCGGGTCTCCGAAACGGCGGGTCCGGACGTCGGGCTCGCGGTCCGCGGGGTGCTCGGCGACAGGCCGGGGAGGCGCGGCTGGCGCTCCGAACGCGGCGAGCGCCGCGCGGGCGGTCGCCTCGTCCACCGCGGGGTCGATCGGCACGACGGCCCGGTCCAACTCGTCGCCCCGTTCGAGGAGCATCCGGACGGCACCGAGCTGCGCGGCGAAGGACAGGTCCATGATCTCGATCGGGTTGCCCTCGGCAGCGGTGATGTTGATGCAGCCACCGCCGTCCAGCACGACCGGGCCGCCGTCCGCACCGGGGAACACGAGACGCTCGGCCTTCGGTCCCACCACGACCCGCTCGGCGCCGGCCGCTCCGGCGTCGTCGAGCGCCACCTCGTGGTCGACGCCGCCCGCGACCGCGATGACGGCGCCGTCCGGGCACGACCGCAGCGCGCGGAGGTCGATGGTGTCGGCGACGCCCGTGGCGCTCATCACCAGGTCGGCGTCCTGCACCGCCTCGGCGAGGGGCGCGACGGCGTACCCCGCGAAGAGCGCCTGCAGAGCGCGGACCGGATCCGTCTCGGCGACCGTCACGCGCAGACCGAGTGCCGTGAGCACCAGGGCGACCCCCTCGCCGACGTGGCCGAACCCGGCGACGACAGCCGTGCCTCCCGGTCCCACACGGTGCGTGCCGGACGGGAGTCGATCGAGCAGGTCGAGCACCGCGAACACCGTCGACTGCCCGGTGCCGTACCGGTTGTCGAAGAGCGTCTTGGTGCGGGCGTCGTTCACGGCGACGACGGGGATGCCGAGCTCGCCGCGCGCGGCCATGGTGCGGAGCGGGCGGAGGCCGCTCGTCGTCTCCTCCGCCGCGCCCAGCATGGTGGGCAGGAGGTCCGGTCGCTCCCGGTGCGCGAGTCGGATGACGTGCGAGCCGTCGTCGAGCAGGATGTGCGGCCGGGTCTCGAGCATCGCGAGCGCGAGGGCCTTCTGCTCGGGGAGCGAGGCGGTGCTGCTCGCGTGCACGGTGAGCCCGGCGGCCCGGAGCACGTCGGCCACGGCGTCGTCGGTCTCGTCGGCGTGGGCGTAGACGACGACCTCGGCGCCGGCGTCACGGAGGAGCAGGCTCAGCACGGCCGTCTTCGGCTCGAGGAACATCGCGACGCCGATCCGGGTGCCGCGCAGGAGGCCGCCGTCGCGGAGCTCGGCGGCGACCGCGCGCGACACCGGCATCGACCTCCGGGCCCAGCGCAGGCGGGCCTCGGCAGCGGGGTCGTCCTCCGACTCGCGGCCGGTGGAGACGAGGAAGACGTCGTCCGAGGTCGTCGGCACCCTGAGGACCCCCGGGCGCGCGATCGTGACCGGGCCGAAGGCGTCCTCGTCGACGGCGGGCAGGTGTCGTCCGGCGTCGACCACGACGAGGGTCGCTCCTCGGGGCCGGTCGGCCTCGCGCTCGACGACCGGTGTGGACTCCTCGGGCGAACCGACGCACCAGAGCTGGTCGACGGGTTCGTGGGCCAGTGCCTCGCGGGCGCCGAGCCCCGTCAGCAGCGAGCGCAGTGCGGCGGTGTCGCGGGGGTCACCCCCGACGATGCGGAACCGGCGCGCGGCGACGAGCAGGTTCGTCGCGCTCGCGAAGCGCCGGACGGCCGCAGAGGCCCATGCGCGGGTCTCGGGGTCGGCTCCTGGCGGCATGGTCCCAATCGTAGGGCGAGCGGGTGGCGCGCCCGTGTCCGGCGGGTGGCCGGGGGTCCGCTCGTCCGTCGCGTCAGCGCAGGACGTGCGGCGGGGGTGTGCCGTCCCATCCCCCGCCGGCGGGCGACGCGGACGCGGATGCGGACGCGGGTGCCGGCCAGCCGGCGAGCGCGGCGTCCCGGTCGAGCCGTCGGTGCCGGCGCAGCACCGTGACGAGGACCACGACCCCGACGGCCGACACGATCGCGAGCCCGATCACGTACAGGGTCGTCGCGACGCCGGCGATCGACGCCGGGACGTCGCCGTTCCGCGCTGCGGAGAAGGGCGTCCCCGTCACGACGAACGCCAGCAGGGTGGAGATCGTCGAGTTCGAGTCCCAGAGCCCGTGGAGCAGGGCGACCCCGACGTAGGCGACCACCGGGGCCCACGACCAGCGGAAGCGGTCGCGACCACGCGCGGCACCGAACAGGACCGCGCCGAGGATCGACGTCCACAGCACGTGGCCGACCGGGGAGAGCACGGCACGGACGACCTCGGTCTGCAGCAGGGACGCCAGGTCGATGCCCCTGGCCGTGATGGCCGCGTTGAACGCGTACCCCGCCGACTCGAACGCCGCGAACCCGGCGCCGACCGTCGCCCCGAGCAGCGCCCCCTGCCGCGCCGTCTTCGGACGGACCCGCCACCCCACGAACAGGAGCAGGACGCCCTTGACGAACTCCTCGACGAACCCGACCACGATGTACACGAGAGCGTCCTGCTGCAGGTTCGCCTCGAGCAGCGATGCCCCGAGGACGCCGAGGATCCCGCCGACGAAGAACGCGACGATGAGCTGCATCGTGCTGACCGAGCCGGTCACGCGCTCGATGACGAAGAGCACCACCGTGAACGGCACGAGGAAGCTGCCGAGCAGGATGATCGTCGGGATGAGGTTGGTGTTCAGCGTCGTGATCGTGACGACGATCGTGACGACCCAGAGCAGGAAGCCGACGAGCAGGGTCTTCCACCACCAGCCGTGCCGGTGGTGCGGGTGCGCGACGGGGACGTCCGTGGTCGGGCTCATGGGGCAATGGTGCTCCGCCCGGGTCCCGCCGGTCACGGGAATGCTCGGGGTCCGTCGGACGTACTCTCTGCACATGAGCGATGCATCCTTCGACAAGGTCACGATGTTCGGTGCGGACTGGTGCCGCGACTGCCGCCGTTCCAAGGCGCTGCTCGACACCCTCGGGGTGGACTACGAGTACGTCGACGTCGAGGCGGACCTGACCGCGGCGGACCGTGCCGAGGAGATCAGCGGGCGGAAGAACATCCCGGTCGTCGTGCTGCCGAACGGGAAGCACTTCGTCGAACCGTCGGACGCCGAGCTGCGCTCCGAGCTCGAGGCCGCGGGCGTCGTCTGACGTCGGGTCCCGACGCGACCGGTCCGCGAGTCGCGCTCGCGACGCGACCATGACGGGAGGCGCGGTGCGCGTCCGACGCGCACCGCGCC
>NZ_JAUZED010000144.1 GCF_030705415.1 Curtobacterium sp. A7_M15
TGCGGGCCCGCACCGCGCCTCCCGTCCGCCTCGGGTCGCGTCTCAGGAACGCGACAGACGCGTCACCGTCGCGTGCGCGCCGTCGTCGATGAGCCCGTCGAGGGCATCGCGGTACGCCGTCACGAACCGCTCGTCGTCGACCAGGTCACCGAACACCTGCCGGTTCCGGATGAAGGCGAGCCGGTCCTCGCGCTGCGTCAGCGCGATCCGGTGCAGCTCGTCCGCCAGACGGTCGACGATCCGGATCGGCTCGCCGGACTCGTCGGTGCCCTCGTCGTAGCGCGCCCACGACGCCACGATGCCCGCGGACAGGGCGACCGGTCGGCCGGCCGCGAGGTTCTCGCGCACGACCGGCAGCAACCACTTCGGGATCCGGTCGCTCGACTCGGCACACAGCCGGGCGAGGGTGTCACGGACCTCGGGGTTCTGGAACCGCTCGATCAACGTCGCCTTGTAGTCCTCGAGGTCGATGCCCGGCACCGGCTGCAGCGTCGGCGTGCCCTCCTCGTCCATGTACCGGCGCAGGAACGTCGCGATCGCCTCGTCCTGTGTCGCCTCGTGCGCGTACCGGTACCCGGACAGGTACCCGAAGTAGCACAGGCCCTGGTGGCTCGCGTTGAGCAGCCGCAGCTTCATGAGTTCGTACGGCTCGACGTCGTCGACGATCTGCACCCCCGCGTCCTCGTACGGCGGACGGCCCGCCGGGTGGTCGTCCTCGAGCACCCACTGGAAGAACGGCTCGGCGACCACGGGCCAGGCGTCCTCGATGCCGAGCTCGTCACGCACCCAGGCGCGGTCCTCGTCCGCGGTGACCGGCGTGATCCGGTCGACCATCGAGTTCGGGAACGACACGTGCTCGTCCATCCAGTCCGCGAAGGCCGGGTCCTGCAACCGGGCGTACGCGGTGAACATCTCCCGCGCGACGTGGCCGTTGCCCTGGATGTTGTCGCACGACATCACCGTGAACGGCGCGAGCCCACGGTCACGTCGACGCCGCAGCGCTTCGACGACGAGCCCGAACACGGTGTGCGGCGGCCCGTCGCCACGCAGGTCGGCCGCGACGCCCGGCTCGTCCGCGACGAACTCCCCCGTGACGTGGTCGAAGTTGTACCCGCCCTCCGTGATCGTCAGGCTCACGATCCTCGTGTCCGGGTGCGCCATCTTCTCGACGACGGCATCGGGCTCGTCCACAGCGAGCAGGTAGTCGACGATGCTGCCGACGACGCGGGACTCGCGGGTGCCGTCGGGGTGCTTGAGGACGAGCGTGTACAGCCCGCCCTGCTCGGCCATCGCCGTGGCCATCCGGCGGTCCTGCTCGAGGACACCGACACCGCAGATGCCGTACTCACGGGCCTCGCCCTGCTGGAGCAGTCGGTCGATCACCATCGCCTGGTGTGCACGGTGGAAGCCGCCGACGCCGAAGTGCACGATGCCGGCGGTGATCCCGTCGCGGTCGTAGGTCGGGACGGCGACACCGCTCGCGGCGATCTCGTCGAGGGTCTCCGGGGACAGACGGACGGACATCGGGTACTCCTTCGTACGGCGGGCGTGCCCGACCAGTCAACCACGTGCACATCGGTTCAGAACCACGGTTCCGGACGGGGTACGTCCCTGAGGATGCTCTCCACGTCGTTGCACCGAGTGCATCGATGCACCTAGTGTCGTGGCCGTGACCCTGTCGATCGATCGCCGTGCCGCCCTCGAGGCGAAGCACCGTGCCGCGATCCTGCAGGCAGCCCGCGACCTGATCGACGAGCGCGGCGGCCGGGGGTTCAGCGTCGACGACCTCGCGTCCCGGGCCGACATCGCCCGCCGAACGGTCTTCAACCACTTCGGATCCCTCGACGAGGTCCTGCTCGCCGTCTGCGAAGAGGAACTGTCCGTCATCGTCGACCGTTTCCTGGGCGACATGGCGAAGACGCCGGTGGGCGACGGCAGCCGCTCGTCGATGTTCGACGAACTCGAATCCGCCGCACGCGGTGCCGACCTGGCGCCGGCGATCGCCGGGATGTACCGGATCCTCGGCGACCCCGGCAAGGACGACCCCAAGGCCGCGGTGCTCACCCAGACCGCCTTCGCACGGGTCACCGACCGGCTGCGCGACGAGGTCGCCCGACGCCACCCCGCCGCCGACGCCCTCGACGCCGCACTCCTCGTCGAGTCCCTGATGAGCGGGATCGTCGTGATCGCCGAGCACTGGCTGACGACGACCGGACCGCGCCTCGACCGAGAGGCCCTCGACGACTGGGACGCACTGCTCGCACGACTCGTGCACAGCGTCCGCAGCGGCTACATGGCCGACGACTGACACTTCCCTCCCCAGGGGTCCACCGGCGTACCCCGCTCCACAGCAGCGGACAACGAAAGGATCGGGGCAACCGCATGGCCGGTCTCCTCTACCGTCTCGGACGGTTCTCCGCACGACGCCACTGGCTCGTGATCATCGCGTGGGTGGTGATCATGGGCATCGCGGGTGTCACCTACTCGCTCTTCGCCGGCACCATCTCGTCGTCGATCACGATCCCGAACACCAAGACGAGCCAGGTGCAGGACCAGCTCGCCGACAAGTTCCCGTCGGCGAACGGCGGGACCGGCACGATCGTCTTCGAGACGACGAACGGCAAGGCCTTCAGCGACACGCAGAAGTCCGACATCGCCGACTTCCTCGAGAAGATCGAGAAGCTCGACGGGGTCAAGGGCGCCACGAGCGGGTTCGACACCCAGCAGCAGCTCGACGACCAGCGGCAGAAGATCGTCGACGGTCGTGAGCAGATCACCGACGGCCGTGCGCAGATCGAGAGTGGTCAGCAGCGACTCGACGCAGAGAAGGCGAAGCTGGACTCCGGCAAGGAGCAGATCGCCACGGCCCAGGCACAGCTGGACGCGCAGAAGGCGCAGGCCGAGGCAGCCGGAGCCGCCGCCGCGGCCGCCGCCCAGACGCAGCTCGCCCAGGCGCAGGCGCAGATCGACGCACAGCAGCAGCAGATCACCTCGGGCGAGCAGCAGCTCGAGGCCGCGCAGCAGAAGATCGACGACAACACGAAGAAGCTCGACGACAGCGAGCAGCAGCTCGAGCAGGGGTCGAAGCTCCTCGACCTGTCGAAGGACATCCGCTTCGTGTCCTCGAACGGCAGCGCCGTCATCGGCACCGTGCAGTTCACCAAGTCGACCTACGAGGTGCCCGCCGAGACGAAGACGCAGATCGCCGACGACGCCGAGGCGGCCGACATCAGCGGCGTGGACGTGTACGTCTCGAACGACATCGCCCAGGGCGTCCCCTCGATCCTCGGACCCGGAGAGATCGGCGGCGTCATCATCGCCGCGATCGTCCTGTTCCTCATGCTCCGCACGATCATCGGCGCCGCCGTCCCGCTCGTCTCCGCCGTGCTCGGCGTCGGCGTCGCGTCGCTCGCCGCTCTGTCGTTCTCGAGCCTCGTCGAGTTCATCTCGGTGACGCCGGTGCTGGGGGTGATGCTGGGCCTGGCGGTCGGCATCGACTACTCGCTCTTCATCCTGAACCGACACCGGACCCAGCTGAAGCAGGGCATGGGCGTGCACGAGTCCATCGGGCTCGCGAACGGCACCTCGGGCAACGCCGTGGTCTTCGCCGGCGCGACCGTCATCGTCGCGCTGCTCGCCCTGAACATCACGGGCATCCCGTTCCTCGGCCTGATGGGCACGGTCGGTGCGGTCGCCGTGTTCTTCGCGATCCTCATCGCGACGTCCTTCACCCCCGCGCTGCTGTCGCTCATCGGCATGCGGATCCTGCGGAAGAAGGAGCGCGCGGCGATCGGCACCACCGGCTCGACTCGCGTGCCGAACAAGCCGATGTCGACCTGGCGCGCCGTCATCACCCTCGTCGCCGGCGTCGCGGTGCTCGGCACGATCGCCCTCCCCGCCACGCAGATGCGTCTCGGCCTGCCGACGGGCGCGTCCGAGTCCGTGGAGTCCAGCCAGTACAAGGCGTACAAGGCCCTCGACGACGAGTTCGGCGCCGGTCAGAACGGACCGCTCCTCGTCGTCGCGACCCTGCCGAAGGCGGTCAGCGAGGACGACGTCATCGCCAGGGAGGTCACCATCGGACAGGCGATCGCGAAGAACGACGACGTCAAGGCCGTCCTGCCGATCGGTGCCTCGAAGGACCGCGACATCATCGCGTTCCAGGTGAAGCCCGCCGGCGGCCCGGACAGCGTCTCCACCGAGACCCTGGTGAAGGACCTCCGCGAGCAGACCGTCTCCACCGACGACGGGAAGGTCACGCTCGGGGTCGCCGGCAACGCGTCCGCGAACATCGACGTGTCCGAGAAACTCTCGAACGTGCTGCCGCTCTACCTCGTGGTGGTCGTCGGCCTGTCGCTGATCATCCTGATCATCGTGTTCCGCTCGTTCCTCGTGCCGATCACCGCGACGGCCGGCTTCATCCTGTCCGTCCTGGCGTCCTTCGGTGGCCTGACCGCGATCTACCAGTTCGGGTGGCTCGGCAGCGTCTTCGGGGTGCACGACCCCGCACCGATCCTGAGCTTCCTGCCCATCATCGAGATCGGCATCCTGTTCGGGCTCGCGATGGACTACCAGCTCTTCCTCGTGTCGGGCATGCGCGAGGCCTACGCCCACGGAGCGTCGGCGAAGGTCGCGGTCCAGCGCGGGCTGCACGCCGGTCGCGCGGTGGTCACTGCGGCGGCGATCATCATGATCTCGGTGTTCGCGGGCTTCATCTTCTCGGACTCCTCCACGATCAAGCCGATCGGCTTCGGTCTGGCGTTCGGCGTGCTGGTCGACGCGTTCGTCGTCCGGATGCTGCTCATCCCGGCCGCGATGCACCTGCTCGGCGAGAGCGCGTGGTGGTTCCCGAAGTGGCTCGACCGGATCGTGCCGGACGTCGACGTCGAGGGCGCGAAGCTCGAGCGGTCGCACCCGGCCGGCGGGCACGAGAGCACCCACACCGGGTCACACGCGCTCCCGGTGGAGCCGGACGCGCACGCGCACGAGTCGGGGCATCCGCCGACGCACCGCGCGTAGCCCGGGGGGGTCGGCGCTGTCGGCGCTGAGGTCTGCCGACTCGGAACGACATCGTCGCTGTCGCACGACAGCGACGATGTCGTCACCCCGCGCGTGCAACAGTTGCGTCCGCGCACCAGCGACGAGACCGATGTCGTACGACATCGACGATGTCGCTCGTTGCGCGCGAAAACACGCACGCACCCACGGCGCACGCGGGCACGGCGCACGCACCCACGGCGCGCGCACCCACGGCGCCGCACGACCCCGCCCCCGCCACTCGTTCGCGCACGAACGGTACAGTGGTCGGATGACCGAGACCGCCGTCGACCCCCTCGCCCTCGACCGACAGCTCTGCTTCGCGCTCGCAGCGACGAGCCGGAGCGTCATCGGGCTCTACCGCGACCTGCTCGAACCCATGGGTCTGACGCACCCGCAGTACCTCGTGATGCTCGCCCTGTGGGAACAGGACCCTCGTTCCGTCCGCGAGATCGCCCGTGAACTCCGGCTCGACTCCGCCACCCTGAGCCCACTGCTCAAGCGACTCGAGGCCTCCGGCTACGTGCGCCGCACCCGGAGCACCGCGGATGAACGCCAGCTCGAGGTCTCCCTCACGGTCGCCGGGCGCTCCCTGCGCGAGCAGGCCCGAGCGGTCCCCCTCGCCGTCGCGGATCGCCTCGGCTGGCCACTCGGACGCCTCGAGGCACTGAAGGACGAACTCACCGAGCTGCTCGAACGCGTCGACGCCGTGTGACGGGAGGTGTGCAACGGAGTCGTTCGTGGCACAATGGTTCGTGTACGAACGAAAGGACGGACCGTGGGTCGCTTCGGGCAGTGGTACGAACGGTGGAACAGCACGCTCATCGCCAAGATGGGTCCCTCGCAGATCGGCGCCGGCCACCCCGAGGGCATCGACGATCGCACGATCGACCGGGGCTGCCCGATCTGCGGCCAGCCCCTCTTCCTGCACCAGGTCATCCGCCCCGAGGGACAGGTGCGCTCCTCGACGCTCGTGTGCCCCCGATCCTGACGATCCACCCGACGGGGGAATTGCATCCAGCAACACTTCGTTCCTCCCAGGCGTGAAGCTCTTCGAACCTGCCGAACTCGGCGCACTCCCCCTGACGAACCGCATCGTGATGGCGCCCCTCACCCGCACCCGTGCCGGTGCACACGGCATCCCCAACGACCTGCTCGTGGAGCACTACGCCCAGCGCGCCGGCCTCGGACTCATCGTGACCGAGGGCACCTGGCCCGTGCAGGAGGGCCGCTCCTACCCCGGCCAGCCCGGCATCGAGACCGACGAGCAGATCGCCGGGTGGCGCCGCGTCGCCGACGCGGTGCACGCCGAGGGCGGTCGCATCGTGATGCAGCTCATGCACGGTGGCCGCGTGTCCCACACCGCGATCTCCGGGACCCCGCGCATCGTCGCACCCTCCGCCATCGCCGCCCCCGGGCAGACCCACCTCCCGGACGGCTCGAAGGCCGACATGCCGGTCCCCCACGCCCTGACCACCGACGAGGTGCGCGAGACCGTCCAGGGCTTCGTCCGCGCCGCCCGCAACGCCATCGCCGCCGGGCTCGACGGCGTCGAGGTGCACGGGGCGAACGGCTACCTCGTGCACGAGTTCATGTCGGCAGCGTCGAACACCCGCACCGACGAGTACGGCGGGTCGCCCGAGAACCGCGCCCGCTTCGCGATCGAGGTCACCACCGCCGTCGCCGAAGCCATCGGCGCCGACCGCACCGGCATCCGTCTCTCCCCCGAGCACGGCATCCAGGGCGTCCTCGAGAGCGACCCGGCGGACGTCCACGCGGTCTACACCGCCGTCGCCGAGGGCCTCGCGCCGCTCGGCCTCGCCTTCGTCGACATCCTGCACGCCGAGCCGACCGGCGACCTCGTGCAGCACATCCGCCGGACCGCGGGAGCCCCGTTCATCGCGAACTCCGGCTTCAGCGCGCTGACCACGCGCGACGAGGCGATCGCCCTGGTCGCAGAGGGCCACGCGGACGCCGTGGGCGTCGGTCGCGCGGCGATCGCGAACCCGGACCTCGCGTACCGCTGGGAGCAGGACACCGAGCTCAACGAGCCGCGCCCGGAGCTGTTCTACGGCACGGGCGCCGAGGGCTACACCGACTACCCGACGCTGGCCGAGGTGCGCGCGCAGGTCGCGTAGTCGACGCGACCTGCTGCAGGACGGGAGGCGCGGTGCCA
>NZ_JAUZED010000145.1 GCF_030705415.1 Curtobacterium sp. A7_M15
CGCACCGTGCCGCTCCGGGCGCTCCGGGCGCTCCGGTCGCTCCGGTCGGTCCGGTCGCGGCTGGGCGGCGCTTCGTGCGAGGTCGCACGATGTGTCGCCCTCGGCGACTCCGAGCGGCACTTCGTGCGACCTCGGCGACGCGCCTGCGGCGTGTCGCGCGACCTCGGCGACGCGAGTCCGGGCGGGTCGAGCGGTCGCCACGCCGCCGCGCCCGTGGATGTGGGTGGCCGAGGTTAGGCTGTTCCCAGACCGCAGCAGCTCCCGCGAACCGGAGGTTCCGTGTCGGATTCCGACTCCTTCGTCCACCTGCACGTGCACAGCGAGTACTCGATGCTCGACGGCGCCGCCAGGCTCGGCGACCTCGTGGCCGAGACCGCCGCCCAGGGCATGCCCGCCGTGGCGGTGACCGACCACGGCAACATGTTCGGCGCGTTCGAGTTCTGGAAGGCAGCGAAGGCCGGCGGCGTCAAGCCGATCATCGGGACCGAGGCGTACATCACGCCCCGAACGCACCGGACCGACAAGACCCGTGTGCGCTGGGGTGACGGCGGTGGCGACGACGTGTCCGGCTCGGGCGCGTACACGCACATGACGATGTTCGCCGAGAACACGACGGGCATGCACAACCTGTTCCGGCTGTCGAGCAGGGCGTCGATCGAGGGGTACTACTTCAAGCCCCGCATGGACATCGAGCTGCTCGAGGAGTACCACGAGGGGATCATCGCCACGACGGGCTGCCCCTCGGGTGAGATCCAGACGCGGCTCCGGCTCGGCCAGTACGACGAAGCCGTCAAGGCGGCGGCGGACTACCGCGACATCTTCGGCAAGGAGAACTACTTCGCCGAGGTCATGGACCACGGGCTCGAGATCGAACGTCGGATCATGAGCGACCTCATCCGGCTGGCGAAGGACCTCGACATCCCGCTGGTCGGCACGAACGACCTGCACTACACGCACTCGCACGACGCCAAGTCGCACGCGGCCCTGCTGTGCGTCCAGTCCGGCTCGACCCTGAACGACCCGAACCGGTTCAAGTTCGACGCCGACGAGTTCTACCTGAAGACCCCGCAGCAGATGCGGCACCTCTTCCGCGACAACCCCGAGGCCTGTGACAATACGCTGCTCATCGCCGAGCGGTGCAACGTCGAGTTCGACACCGCCGCCAACTACATGCCGAAGTTCCCCGTGCCCGAGGGGGAGACCGAGCACTCGTGGTTCGAGAAAGAGGTCGCGAAGGGCCTCGAGTACCGCTACCCCGACGGCATCACGCCCGAGGTGCAGGAGCGCGCCGACTACGAGGTCGGCATCATCAACCAGATGGGCTTCCCGGGGTACTTCCTCGTGGTCGCCGACTTCATCAACTGGTCGAAGAACAACGGCATCCGGGTCGGCCCGGGCCGTGGTTCCGGCGCCGGCTCGATGGTGGCGTACGCGATGCGCATCACCGACCTCGACCCGATCCGGCACGGCCTGATCTTCGAGCGCTTCCTCAACCCGGACCGTGTCTCGATGCCCGACTTCGACGTCGACTTCGACGACCGGCGCCGCGGTGAGGCGATCAAGTACGTCACCGAGAAGTACGGGTCGGAGCGCGTCGCGCAGATCGTCACGTACGGCACGATCAAGGCGAAGCAGGCGCTCAAGGACTCCTCGCGCGTCCTGGGCTTCCCGTTCGGCATGGGCGAGAAGCTCACCAAGGCGATGCCGCCGCCCGTGATGGGCAAGGACATCCCGCTGACCGGGATCTTCGACAAGGACCACCCGCGCTACAAGGAAGCCGTGGACGTCCGCACGGTCGTCGAGACCGACCCCGAGGCGAAGACGGTGTTCGACACCGCTCTCGGGCTCGAGGGGCTGAAGCGCCAGTGGGGCGTGCACGCTGCCGGCGTCATCATGTCGAGCGACCCGCTGATCGACATCATCCCGGTGATGAAGCGCGAGCAGGACGGCCAGATCGTCACGCAGTTCGACTACCCGGCAGCGGAGTCGCTCGGCCTGATCAAGATGGACTTCCTGGGGCTCCGCAACCTCACGATCATCAGTGACGCCCTCGACAACATCAAGACGAACCGTGGGATCGAGCTCGACCTCGAGACCATGGGGCTCGAGGACCCCGAGGCCTACGCGCTCCTGCAGCGCGGCGACACCCTCGGGGTGTTCCAGCTCGACGGCGGCCCGATGCGCGGGCTGCTGCGCCTGATGAAGCCGGACAACTTCGAGGACATCTCGGCCCTCATCGCCCTGTACCGTCCGGGGCCCATGGGCGCGAACTCCCACACGAACTACGCGCTCCGCAAGAACGGCGAGCAGGCGATCACGCCTATCCACCCGGAGCTCGAGGAGCCCCTGCAGGACATCATCGGCACGACCTGCGGCCTGATCATCTACCAGGAGCAGGTCATGGCCATTGCGCAGAAGGTCGCCGGGTTCTCCCTCGGCCAAGCGGACATCCTCCGCCGCGCGATGGGCAAGAAGAAGAAGTCCGAGCTGGACAAGCAGTACGCCGGCTTCGAGAAGGGCATGCAGGACAACGGCTACTCGGCCGCTGCGATCAAGACCCTGTGGGACATCCTGCTGCCCTTCTCCGACTACGCGTTCAACAAGGCGCACTCGGCGGCGTACGGCGTGGTGTCGTTCTGGACCGCGTACCTCAAGGCGCACTACCCGGCCGAGTACATGGCTGCGCTGCTGACGAGCGTCGGCGACGCCCGCGACAAGCTCGCGCTGTACCTCAACGAGTGCCGCCGCATGGGGATCAAGGTCATGCCGCCGGACGTCAACGAGTCGATCGGCTTCTTCGCCGCCGTCGGCGAGGACATCCGATTCGGCATGGGCGCGATCCGCAACGTCGGGTTCAACGTCGTCGACGACATCGTGCAGGCCCGCACCGAGAAGGGTGCGTTCGAGTCGTTCCACGACTTCCTCCGCAAGATCCCGATCTCGTCGGCGAACAAGCGCACGGTCGAGTCGCTCATCAAGGCGGGGGCGTTCGACGAGTTCGGCGACACCCGGCGGGCACTCGTCGAGATCCACGAGGCCGCGGTCGAGGGCGCGGTCAAGGTCAAGCGCGACGAGGCCCACGGCAACGTCGGGTTCGACTTCGACTCGCTCTTCGCCGAGGTCGCCGAGGAACAGCCCTCCGCAGCAGCGGTGTCCCAGGTGCCCGACCGACCGGAGTGGTCGAAGCGCGACAAGCTCGCCTTCGAGCGCGACATGCTCGGCCTGTACGTGTCGGACCACCCGCTGGCCGGTCTCGAGATCGAGCTCGCGAAGCACCAGTCGATAACCATCGCCGACCTCATCGCGGCCGACGACTCGGTCGAGGGCGAGACCGTCACCGTCGCGGGGCTGCTGACGAGCGTGCAGCACCGGGTGGCGAAGTCCAGCGGCAACCCGTACGGGATCGTCGACATCGAGGACTTCGGCGGCCAGATCGGCGTGATGTTCCTGGGCAAGACCTACCAGGAGTTCGGGCCGTCGCTCGTCGCCGATTCGATCGTGGTCCTGCGCGGCCGGGTCAACGTGCGCGACGACGGCAAGGCCCTGCACGCGGTGAGCATGTTCCAGCCGAACGTCGGCGACGCGATGGGTTCCGGACCGCTCACCTTGAGCCTCCCGGAGCGCCAGGCGACGACCACGACCGTCACCGAGCTCGCGGCCGTGCTCGGTCGGCACAGCGGCGAGACCGAGGTCCGGCTGAAGCTCATCAAGGACGACGTCGCGCGCACCTTCGAACTGCCGTTCCCGGTGAACCTGACGCCCGACCTGTTCGGCGAGCTGAAGAGTCTGCTCGGGCCGCGCTGCCTGGTTTGACCGCGACGCCGGAGCGCCCCGACGCCGCCGTGTTGCAGGCGTTCGGGGTCCCCGGCGTCGAGCCGGTCCGGCTGCCCGGCGGCCGTCGCTAGGCTTGGAGCCCTCATGATGCAGCGAATCGACCTCCGGGGCGGCCTGCCCGCCCGCGCCGAACTCCTCCGACTCATGCCCCGTGCCGCCGGCGACGTCTCGCACGCCGTCGACGCCGCGCGCGCGCTCGTCGAGGACGTCCGGCACCGCGGGGCGGACGCGTTGCGCGAGCAGGCCGAGCGGTTCGACGGGGGCGCTCCGGCGAACGTCCGGGTCCCCGCCGCCGAGATCGCCGCGGCCGTCGCCGGCCTCACGCCGGAGCTCCGCGGAGCGCTCGACGAGGCCATCCGCCGGGTCCGGGCAGCGAGTGCGGCGCAGGTGCCCGCCCCGTCCGTCACCACCCTGGCCGACGGCGCTGAGGTGCACCAGCGCTGGCAGCCGATGCGCCGTGTCGGGCTCTACGTCCCCGGTGGCAAGGCCGTCTACCCGTCGAGTGTGGTCATGAACGTCGTCCCGGCACAGGTCGCCGGGGTCCGGTCGATCGCCCTCGTGTCGCCCCCGCAACGGGACCACGGGGGAGCGGTGCACCCGACGATCCTCGCGGCGGCCGGGCTGCTCGGCATCGACGAGGTCTACGCGATGGGCGGTGCCGGCGCGGTCGGCGCGCTGGCGTACGGCGTCCCCTCGATCGGTCTCGAGCCGGTGGACCTCGTCACGGGCCCCGGCAACAACTACGTCGCAGCCGCCAAGCGCCTCGTGCGCGGTGTGGTCGGCATCGACGCCGAAGCGGGAGCCACCGAGATCCTCGTGATCGCCGACGACACCGCGGACCCCGGCTACGTGGCGGCCGACCTCATCAGCCAGGCCGAGCACGACGAGCAGGCCGGCAGCGTGCTGGTGACCACGTCGGAGACGTTCGCCGACGCGGTGGAGGCGGCCATCCCGGAACGTGCGGAGCGTGTCGGGACCGCGCCGCGCCTCCAGGTCGCCCTGGACGGACCGCAGTCCGCGATCGTCCTCGTGGACTCGCTCGCCGACGCGGCGACCGTGAGCAACGCGTACGGGCCGGAGCACCTCGAGATCCAGACCGTCGACGACGACGCCGTCCTCGCCGACATCGACGCCGCGGGTGCGGTGTTCGTCGGGCCGAGCACTCCGGTGAGCCTCGGCGACTACCTGGCCGGGTCGAACCACGTCCTGCCGACCGGCGGTCAGGCGCGCTTCGGGTCGGGGCTGTCCGCGTCGACCTTCCTCCGTCCGCAGCAGGTGATCCGCTACTCGCCGGACGCCCTCGCCGAGGTCGCGCCGCACATCGTCGCCCTCGCGACCGAGGAGCAGCTCCCCGCGCACGGCTCCGCCGTGACGGAGCGCACGAACCGGTAGCCTGGGGTCGACATGTTCTGCCCCTTCTGCCGCCACCCGGACTCCCGCGTCGTCGACTCCCGGACGAGCGACGACGGAACCTCCATCCGTCGCCGCCGTCAATGCCCGAACTGCGGCCGCCGCTTCTCGACCACCGAGACCGCTTCGCTGAACGTCGTGAAGCGCAACGGCGTGACCGAGCCGTTCAGCCGCGACAAGATCGTGTCCGGGGTGCGCAAGGCGTGCCAGGGACGCCCGGTGACCGACGGCGACCTGGCGATCCTCGCGCAGCGCGTCGAGGAGACCGTCCGGTCGTCGGGGTCGAGCCAGATCGACGCGAACGACATCGGACTCGCGATCCTCGCACCGCTCCGCGAGCTCGACGAGGTCGCGTACCTCCGGTTCGCGAGCGTCTACCAGGCCTTCGACTCGCTCGAGGACTTCGAGGACGCCATCGGCGGGCTCCGCCGCGACCACCACGACGGGGCGGCCCCGGTCGCCGATCCGTCCGGGGCCGGCGCGTGAGCGGGATCGCCGAACGGATCGTCCGAGGCGGGTACTCCGTCGTGTTCCGCTCGGTGTTCGCCAACATGGACCCCGAACGCGCGCACCACCTCGCCTTCGCGGTCATCGCCGCGCTGCCGCACGTCCCCGTCCTCGGTCGTCTCGTCGAGCGCTACTCACGGCCCTCCGCCGCCGACGGCGTGACCACGATGGGGATCCACTTCCCGTCCCGCTTCGGCTTGGCTGCCGGGTTCGACAAGGACGCTCGTGGCATCGCCGGACTCGGCGTCCTCGGGTTCGGTCACGTCGAGGTCGGCACGATCACCGCCAAGCCGCAGCCCGGCAACGAGCGCCCGCGGCTCTTCCGGCTCATCCCGGACCGCGCGCTCATCAACCGCATGGGTTTCAACAACCACGGCGCCGCCGCCGCAGCACGTCGGCTGGAGCGTGCCCGGCGCAACCCGGGGCGGCCCGTCATCGGCGTGAACATCGGCAAGAGCCGGGTCGTCGCCGTCGAGGACGCGGTGGACGACTACCTGGAGTCGACGCGTCGGCTCGCGCCGTTCGCCGACTACCTCGCGGTCAACGTCAGCTCGCCGAACACGCCCGGACTGCGCGGTCTGCAGGAGCTCGACCAGCTCCGCCCGCTGCTCACCGCCGTGCGCGACGCCGCGGGCCGGGTGCCGGTGCTGGTGAAGATCGCGCCAGACCTCACGGACGAGCAGATCGACGCGATCGCCGGGCTCGCGGTCTCCCTCGGGTTGGCCGGTGTCATCGCGAACAACACCACGATCGCACGCTCCGGCCTGACTACCCCGGCCGAGACGGTCGAGGCGATGGGCGCGGGTGGCCTCTCCGGCGCCCCGCTCGCGGCACGGTCGCTCGAGGTCCTGCGTCGCGTCCGCGCTGCGGTCCCGTCGGACTTCTGCGTCATCGCGGTCGGTGGCGTGACGACGGAGCAGGACCTGCAGGACCGGATCGACGCCGGGGCGACCCTGGTGCAGGGCTACACTGCGTTCCTCTACGAGGGGCCGAGCTGGGCGACGCGCATCAACCGGCTGCGCCGGCGCCGGTTGCGGCGCGCGGCGCGCTGAGGCGGGTCTCGCTTCCCGAACCTGGTCCGCGTCCGCGTCCGCGTCCGGGTCTGCGCGTTCGGCGTCGAGGTCGCACGACATGCCGTGTGCGCTGTGACGAGGTCGCACGACGCCGTGTGCGCTGTGACGAGGTCGCGCAATGTGCCGTCGCGAGCGCCGCGGAGCGGCACTTCTCGCGACCTCGGCGATGCGTTCCTGTCGGGTGGCGAGCAAACGTCGAGCACCTGACGGACGGGAGGCGCGGGGCGGGGTCGCACCGCGCCTCCCGTTCGGCGGGTGGTCGGCGCGTGCTCTCGCAGGCGGGCGGCGGACCCGCGAGCGGCCGCGATCGGGCGCGACGTGCCGCTCATGTCCGTCGAGCGGGCGGAACGCGCCGCCCGGAGGCCGC
>NZ_JAUZED010000146.1 GCF_030705415.1 Curtobacterium sp. A7_M15
GCTGCGTGTGCGCCGGCGCCGCGGGCGCGGGCTGCGAGTGGGCGGAGGTGGGTGCTGCCGGGACCGGCGCCACCGGGACAGGCGCTGCCGCCGGGGCCGGCGCCACCGGGGCAGGTGCTGCCGGGGTCGGTGCTGCCGGGACCACGGGAGCGACGGCCTTCCGCACCGGGTCGACGACACCTTCGACGACGTTCCCGACCCCGCTGGCGACGCCCTGGACCGTGCTGCCGAGGCCGCCGACGACCCCGCCGACCAGGCCGCGCTGCTGTGCCGGCTGCGTCTGCTGGGCCGTGGCCGCGGACGGCTCTGCCGCCGATGCCGGACGAGCGCCGAGCACCAACGAGAGCAGCACGAGGGCCGCAGCGACACCGACGCCGAACACGACGTAGCGGATCATCGCGCGCCAGGGTGCGCGCAACGTCTGATCCATGCGCTCACCTCCTGGTCTCGGCTGCGCACGTAGAGTGGTTGACCGGCAATGTACGCCGCTCCGTCCCGGAACGCACCCTGTTTCGGAAGAAATCGTCAGGAAAGGCCGGTCTTGGTCTCGATCTTCAACGCCCCGACGCGCAACCTGGACGTCGTCACCCTGCACGAGATCCTGCGACTCCGGCAGGACGTGTTCGTCGTCGAGCAAGCAGCTGCCTACCCGGACATCGACGGTCGGGACCTCGAACCCGGGACGCTGCAGTTCTGGGCCGGACAGGGTTCGGTCGACGCGACGCTCCGGCTCCTCCGCGAGGACGACGGCACCGAGCGCATCGGCCGTGTCGCCACCGCCACGGCTGCACGGGGGCAGGGGCTGTCGTCGAGGCTGATGGAGGCCGCGATCGCCGAGGCACGCTCCCCGCGCATCGCCATCGACGCGCAGGCGCACCTCGAGCAGTGGTACGCGCGGTTCGGTTTCGTGCGCTCGGGTGACGACTTCAGCGAGGACGGGATCCCGCACCTCCCGATGACGCGCACGCGCTGACGGGCGCTGGTCAGGCCCGCCAGCGCCGGAGCTCGTCGAACGACCGCGCCTGCTGGGCCCGGTCGGCGACGAGTCGCTCGAACACGATGTTCGTCTGCGTCGTCGCGACCGAGGGGTCACCGCTGAGCTCGTCGGCGACGAAGTCGCGGAGCTGCTCGGTGGACGTGCACGCGATGTGCACGAGGAAGTCCTTGTCGCCCGCCAGGAACGACACGTCCTGCACGACCGGCACCCGGAGCAGGCGCTTCGCGAAGTCGCGGAGTTCGTGGCGTGCGGCGGCGTGCACCCGGACCGACACCATCGCCTCGATCGCGAAGCCGAGCCGCGCGACGTCCACGTCGGCCCGGTAGCCGCGGATGACCCCGGCGTCCTCGAGCGCCCGGACGCGCGTCAGGCACGTCGACGGAGCGATGCCGACCGCAGCAGCCAGCCGGTTGTTCGGGATCCGGGCGTCGGCGGCGAGGGTCCAGAGGATCCGCTCGTCGATCTCGTCGAGGCGCGGCGCTGGGTCGGGGCGACGGTCGTGGCGATCGGACACGGCTCGACGCTACCGCGGTCCGTCGACGCCCCGCACGGCCAGGAGATCCGTGTTCTTCCCGGTGCGTGACCGTTCTGGTTCGCGATCCCCGGGATCCGCGAACCAGAACGGTCACACGCCGGACGGAACCTGCTCATCGCCGCGGATCCTGGGAACCCGCTCCGCACCGGTGACGCCCCGCTTCTCGGACGCGTCACCCTGGTGAGCGCGGACCACCGCGCCCGAGGAACAGGAGACACCATGGGCACCGACCACCACGACGGCACGACCGGTAAGCCGTCCCTCCGGGACACCGTCACCGCCGGACTCGTGCAGAAGGCGCTCGAGCCGGTGCTCCGCGCCGTCCGGGACGAGGTCGCTTCGGCGCGACGCGAGATCGGCGACCGGGTCGAGGGGGCGAGGACGGGTCTCGTGCTCACCGGTGCCGCGGCCGCCTTCGCGCTGACGACCCTCGTCCTGCTCGCCGGGTTCGTGGTGGCGCTGCTCGCGCTCGTCCTCCCGCTCTGGGCCGCGACCGGGATCACGCTGGTCGTGTTCGGCGTCGTGACCGCGGTCCTCGCGGTCGTCGGAGTCCGGGGCATCCGCCGCGGCGTGCCGCCGGTCCCGACCGACACGATCCACGAGGCGAAGGACCGGATCGTCGAGGCCTGACCTACATCGCGAGCGTCATGCCGACGACGGCGACCGTCATCGCGAAGACCTCGCCGCTCCGGACGGCCCGCCGGTCTTCTCGCGCCCACTCGTAGCGGAGCAACCAGCCGCTGAACGCGGCGTAGCCGATCACGCCGGCGCCGAGCACCGCGGTCAGGGCGATGCCGTGCCCGGCGTGTCCGTCGGCGACGCCCGTCGTGTGCCCCATCAGGAGCATCCCGGACATCACGACGGCGGACAGCGCCCGGTGGACGTCCATCGGCTCCGCGCGGCGGCCGTCGGCACGGCGCCGACGCATCACCGGCAGCGGCGCGAGGAGCAGGAGCACGGTGGCGGCCAGGATCGTCCACTCCGCTCCGGCGTGCACGACCGGCAGGAGCATGGCGACGAGCATCACCGCTGCGGGGACGATCACACCCGGACGAGGCCGGTACCGGTCCCCCACGATGCAGCACACCGACGCGAACTGCGGCACGACGAGCATGGCGTCGGCGACGGTCTCGTGCACGCGGTGTCCTCGGGCGGCGGGGTGGTGCGGGGCGGGGTCAGTCCTCGGCGCGGGCAGCGGCCTTCGCGGCGCGCTCCTGCTTCACACGGGCGTTCTCGGCGTGCACCGCGGCCTGGGTCGCGCGCTCGCGGACGAGCCACTCGGGCTTCTGCTCGAGCAGCGTCTTGATCTCCGCCGTGGTGAGCGGTTCGTCGATGCCCGCACGGGTCAGCCCCGAGATCGACACACCGAGCTTCTGCGCCACGACGGGTCGCGGGTGCGGTCCGTCGCGACGGAGGTCCTCGAGCCAGGTCGGCGGCTCGGTGCGGAGTTCGTCGAACGCGGTCCGGCTGATCGGCGCGTCACGGAAGGTCTCCGGGGCGGCCGCCAGCAGGATGCCGAGCTTCTTCGCGGCCGTCTCGGGCTTCATGGTCTGTTCCTGCGCCATGGACACAAGGGTACGGCCCCTATGCTCGGTTGCATGACCGCGGCACTCACCATCGCCTTCGTGCCGGGGGTGTCCCCCGCCAAGTGGGCCCGCGTCTGGCGCGAACGCTTCCCCACGATCGAACTCCGACTCCGCCCGGTCGGAGCCGACGAGGTCGACGACGCACTCGCCGGCGAGGCCGACATGGTGTTCGCCCGGGTCCCCGTCTCGGACGTGCACAACGCCATCCCGCTCTGGACCGAGACCGCCGTGGTCGCGATGCCGAAGGACTCCGCGCTCGCCGACCTCGACGAGGTCGACCTCGCGACGACGGACGTGCACGTCGTCGACGCCGGTCCCGTCCCCGCCGACGTCGACGCAGCCCTCGACCTCGTCGAGGCGAACGTCGGCGTGGCTGTCCTCCCCCAGTCCCTCTTCCGTGCCGCGAGCCGCAAGGAGCTCGTCAGCCGCACGCTCGTCGGCTCGCCCGGCACCCGCATCGTCCTCGCCTGGCGTTCCGAGGACGCCTCCGAGACGACGGAGGAGTTCATCGGCGTGGTCCGCGGGCGCACCGCGAACAGTTCGCGTGGTGAGCAGGACCAGCCAGGAGGCGCGACTCCCGACACGAAGGGCGGGTCCCGTCCGGCGAAGGGCGGCGGCAAGGCCTCGCCGTCGAACGCGAAGACGGTCGCGAAGCGCGGCGCCACCAAGGGCACCGGCGGCAAGAGCGGTGGCGGCAAGAACTCGACGGGTCGCGGGCGCGTGCAGCGTGGCATGAAGGGCAAGCCGAAGCGCGGATCGAAGGGGAACCGGTGACCGAGACGCGCCTCGTCCCGATGCCGTCCGAACGTCTGCCGGCGTGGCTCGACCAGACGATGGCGGAGTACGTCGAGTCCCGCATCACGGCGGGTGAGACGCGCGAGCGCGCCGAGGCGAACAAGCAGCAGTCCCTCGACAAGTGGTTCCCGGACGGTGCTCCGCTCCCCGAGCACTTCGTCTGGGACGTCCTCGACGATGCCGACGCGGTGGTCGGGTACCTCTGGATCGGCCCGTTCGCACCGGGCAGCACCGACTGGTGGGTGTTCGACGTCGAGATCGACGAACCGTACCGACGCCGGGGGCACGCCCGCCGAGCGCTCGAGCAGGGGCACGAGGTCGCCCGCGCGAACGGCGCCCGGTCCATCGGTCTGAACGTGTTCGGGTACAACACCGGCGCGCAGGACCTCTACCAGCGGCTAGGCTACGGCGTCACCGCGACGCAGATGCAGCTCCCGCTCGACTGAGTCAGCGCATCACGGCCGCAGCAGCCTGCGTCACCCGGTCACCGCGTGCCGCTTCCGCTGCGGTCCGCGCCTCGGTCACGACCCGGGTGTCCGCGCGCGTTGCTGAGCCGGCGTCGAACGGCGGCTGCGGGTCGTACTCGATCTGCAGCTGGATCGCCTCGGCGGCGGGCTGCCCGGCCAGTTCGGCAGCGAGCCAGAGCGCCATGTCGATGCCGGCGCTCACCCCCGCTGCGGTGACGACGGCGCCGTCGTCGACGATGCGGTCGTCGACCGGCTGCGCACCGAACGCGGCAAGCATCGGCTTCGACGCCCAGTGCGTCGTCGCGCGCTTGCCCGCGAGCAACCCGGCCGCGCCGACGACGAAGGCACCGGTGCACACCGAGGTCACCCAGGTGGCGCTCTCGGCCTCGCGCCGGACGAACCCGATCACCGTGGGGTCGAGCATCGCGTCGAATGCGCCGTCGCCACCGGGGACGACGAGCACGTCGGCCGGCCCGGCGTCCGCGATGGTCGTCGTCGGGACGAGTGCGAGCCCGCAGTCGCTCGGCACCGGGTCGAGCGTCGCGGCGACGTACTCGACGCGGGCGCCGGGGACACGGGACAGCACCTGGGCGGGACCGGTCAGGTCGAGCTGCGTCAGGCCGGGGAACAGCAGGAACGCGATCCGGATCTTGGCGGGATCGTGCGCCGGGGTGACGGCATCGGGGTCGTCGGAGGGCTCGGGCGCCGGGACCTCGGCGTCGAGGGGCACTTCCACCACCTCGGCCTCGACCGGGTGGACGGGGCGGACTCGCGGGTTCTCGGAGCTCATGTCGCGACCCTAGCCCTGCACCGTCGGCGCCGCCGGAGTCAGCTCCAGACGCCGGAGGTCCCGCGGCGGTGGCTGCCGACGAGGTGCGTGTCGACGATGCCCAGTGCTTCCATCAGCGCGTACATCGTGGTGGGCCCGACGAACGCGAAACCCCGCTTCCGGAGGGCCTTCGACAGCGCGAGGGACTCGTCCGACTTCGTCGGGACGTCGGCGTACGTGACGGGCTCGGGCGTCGTCGCCGGTCGGAACGACCACACGAAGTCCGACAGGCCACCGTCCTCGCGCAGTGCGATCGTGGCGTTCGCGTTGGTGATCGTCGCGAGGATCTTCGCCCGGTTCCGGACGATGCCGGCGTCGGCCATGAGTCGGGCGACGTCCGCTTCGCCGAAGCCGGCGACCGTGTCGGCGTCGAAGTCCGCGAACGCCGCACGGAACGCGGGGCGCTTCGCGAGGATCGTGCGCCAGGACAGCCCGGACTGGAACGCCTCGAGCGACAGCCGTTCGAACACCCCGCGCTCGTCGCGCACCGGCATGCCCCACTCGGTGTCGTAGTACGTGCGGAGCAGCTCGTCCGCCGATGCCCAGACCGGACGGGCCAGGCCGTCGTCGCCCACGACGAGGTCGGACGGCGGCGCTGGGACGGGCTCGGTGCTCATGCTTCCATCCTGGCGCGCGCCGCCGACACCGCGGTCATGCGGACGGTGGTCCGTCCTGCGTCGCCTGCGGGTCCATCCACACGTGTTCCCAGCGGTGCCCGTCGGGGTCGAGGAAGCTGCGCTGGTACATGAAGCCGAGGTCCATCTCCGGCCGGTCCTCGGTGCCACCGGCCATGACCGCCGCGTCGACCACGCGGTGCACCGCGTCCTTCGACTCGGCGCTGAGCGAGTTGATGACCTCGATCGTCCCCGTGTCCGCGATCGTCTTGTCCGTGAACTCGGCGAACTTCGCGTGCGTGAGGATCATCACGGAGATCGTGTCGCTCACCACCACGCAGGCCGCGGTCTCGTCGGTGAAGTCGGGGTTGATCGAGTAGCCGAGGGCCTCGTAGAACGTCTTCGAGCGCTCGAGGTCGGCGACGGGCAGGTTGATGAAGACCATCGTGTCCACGGGGAGGATCCTTTCGTCGTGCTCAACCTGGCGCGCCTGGGCCCGCAGCGCAACCGTTTCATCGGCGAAGCAACCGGAACACAATATACTGTCGCCATGCACACGGCGTACGTCGACGAGTCCGAGCCCGGCGGCGGACTCGATCACACGGTCTACGTGCTCGCCGCCGTCGTCGTGACGGATGCAGGAACCGACGATGCAAGGTCCGCCGTACGGCGGAACACCCCCCGGCGCATGCGGAAGTTGCACTGGTACGAAGGCCTTCCCGCGCAGCGCATCTCGTGGCTCGACCTCCTGCGGCACGCGCTCGAGGTGGTGATCGTCCGCTACGACGGCGCGGTCGCACGAGCGGAGCGGCGTCGCCGACGATGCCTGGAACGTCTGGTGTGGGAACTCGAGCAACGTGGCGTCGGAACGCTCGTGCTCGAGTCTCGCGGCCCTGCGAGGGACCGTGACGACCGCTCCATGTTCACCACGCTGCGCGATCGAGGCATCGGGTGCCGACTGCGCTGGTCACATGTGCTTCCTTCGGACGAGCCGCTACTCGCCCTCGCTGACATTGCGTGTGGTGCGCACGGTGACGGCTCTGGACAGCTCCCGCCGCCGGTGATGGTGGCCTGATCACGACGGGAGCCCCGCAGCGTGTCTCCGGACAGCGCAAATCCCCGGGCCCGCGCTGGCTGCAGGACATCCGGGGATCACTTCCGACCGAGAACACCCGGTCGACATATCAATACTAGGACCGCAGCCCGACTACCGTCAAGCGGCACCGGGACGGACGGGAGG
>NZ_JAUZED010000147.1 GCF_030705415.1 Curtobacterium sp. A7_M15
CGTTCGGGCCCGTCGCGCTGCCGGGGCTGCCTGTCCCCGACCCGGGCGTCCCGGACGCCGACCCGCTGCCGGTCGACCCGTTGCCCGGCGTGCCCGGAACCGCGGACGCAGGGGAGACGACGACCCGGACAGCCGTCGAGGTCGGCGAGAAGTTGCCGGCGGCGTCGTGCTGCGTCGCCGTCAGCGACCGGGTGCCGGCACCGAGTGAGGATCCGGTCGTGGTGCAGGACCACCGCCCGGAGGCCGGTACCTCGGCCTGGCAGACCGGCGCGCGGTCCACGGAGACGGTGAGCACGGCGCCCGCTTCGCCCGTCCCGCTGACGGTGAGGGGCTGGACGCGGACGCGGTCACCTGACCCTGGTGCGGTGATGCGCGGTGCCCTCGGTGGGGTCTGGTCGAGCGTGACGGTCACCGGGGTCGACGCGGCGCTCCGGAGGTCGGACCGGTACCCGTCGGCCGTGCTCGCGGTCTGCGTGGCGGTGACGGAGCGGCGCCCGTCCCCGCCGGTGGGACCACCGCGGAGCGAGACCGTCCACCGGCCGTCGGCTCCGACCGTGGCGGTCCGGTCCGTCGCGGACCCGGACACCGACAGCGTGATGGTCGATCCGGCGTGCCCGGTCCCGGAGACCGGACCGTTCGTCGGCCTCGAGGTGGTCACGACCGGCGGCACGATGACGTCGGACGCCGGCGTGCGTGCCGAGCCGAGGCCCGGGAAGCTCTGGTCGGCCACGGTGAAGACCTGCTGCGGTCCGCTCCGGACGGTCGCCATGCACGACCAGGTCCCGTCGTCGTGGACCGTCGCCGTGCACCCGGTCGACCCGGTGGACGCCGGTCCGGTGACCCGCAGGTCGTGCCCGGGGGTGCCGGCTCCGCTGAAGCGCACGGTCCCGCTCGTGATGTCGCCGGGGTCGTCGATCGACGGGCGCACCGGGGGACGGCTCGGCGACGTGGTCGGAGGAGCAGGGGTCAGGTGGTCCTGCGGGGCGGGCGTCGGGGTCGGCGTCGTGCTCGGGTCGGGGACCGCCTGCGCCGCGGCGGATGCGGTCCGGAGCGAGCCCCGAACGCCGTCCGCGTCGGCTGTACCCGCCGAGGCTGAGGCGGGGGCCGGGGCCACGGCGAGGGCGAGGGCGAGCAGGCCCACGACGAGCGCCGCTCCTGCAGCGACGGCCAGCGTGATCCGGGTTCGGCGAACGGGGCCGTCGCCCCCGACGGCCCGGTCGTCCACGTTCTCCCCGCGCGCGTTCATCCGACTCCATCCCACGTGATCGCGCCGCTCGGGTCAATACGTCGAACGGATGATCTCCGCGGAAGGGGCGACACGCCGCGCAGCCCGAGCGCGCGGTGTGTGCGACTCGGGAATCGCCCGTGAACCGGGGCCCTGGACGAGGGGGCACTCGACTGGTCGATACAATCGTCCTCGGCTGTGACACCGGCCGGTCGGCCCCGTCACACCGCGATCGCAGGACATCGCGATCCCGCGACACCGCGATCCCGACGCGCAAAGGAGTACGCCCTCATGGACACCGGACTCATCACGACGCTGATCGTCGTCGGAGTGGTGGTGGTCCTCCTCGTCGTCGTGGGGATCTACCTGTGGGTGACGTACAACTCGCTCGTCACGCTGAAGGTCCGCGTCGACGAGGCGTGGAGCGACATCTCCGTGCAGCTCAAGCGCCGCGCCGACCTCATCCCGACGATCGTCGAGACGGTGAAGGGCTACGCCACGCACGAGAAGTCCGTCTTCGAGGCCGTGACCAAGGCCCGCGCCGAGACGCTCAGCGCCGGGGACGCCTCGAGCGCCTCCACGGCCGAGGGGCACATGCAGAAGGCGTTGAAGAGCGTGTTCGCGGTGGCCGAGGGCTACCCGCAGCTGCAGTCCAGCCAGAACTTCCTGCAGCTGCAGTCCGAGCTCGTCGACACCGAGGACAAGATCCAGTCCGCCCGCCGCTTCTACAACGGCGGTGTCCGCGAGCTGAACACCAAGATCCGGGTCTTCCCGAACTCGTCGTTCGCGAAGAGCCGCGGCTTCACCGAGGCGTCGTTCTTCGAGACCGCTGAGCCGGCGGCGATCGCCGAACCGCCGCGCGTCCAGTTCTGACCCGCCCGGCTGCGACGTGTACCGCGCGATCGCGCGCAACAAGCGCAACACGGTCCTCATCGTCCTGGTCTTCCTGCTGATCATCGGCGCGCTCGGGTTCCTGGGGGGCTACCTCGCCGGCAACGTGTCGATCGGCGTGATCGTCCTCGTGGTCGCCCTCGGGTACGCGGTGGTGCAGTACTTCGCCGCCGGTCGTCAGGCGACGGCGATCGCGGGCGGCATCGAGATCGACCGGAACACCGAGCCCCGCCTCTGGCGCACCGTCGAGAACCTCGCGATCGCCACCGGGATGCCGATGCCCCGAGTCTTCGTGATCGACGATCCGTCGCCCAACGCGTTCGCCACCGGCCGTGACCCCGACCACGCGATCGTGGCCGCGACGACCGGCTTGCTGGCGATCATGGACGACCAGGAGCTCCAGGGCGTCATGGCCCACGAGCTCGGGCACGTCCGCAACTACGACATCCGCGTGTCCACGATGGTGTTCGGGCTCGTGGTCGCGGTCGGGCTGATCGCCGACGTGCTCCTCCGCATCTCGATCTTCAGCGGGCTCGCCGGCGGTCGGAACCGGAACAACGACAACGGCGGCAACAACCCGGTCCTGCTCATCGCCGGTCTGGTGGCGGTGATCGTCGCACCGATCGCGGCGGCGGGGGTGCAGGCCGCGGTGTCCCGACAGCGGGAGTACCTGGCGGACGCGACCGGCGCGATGACCACGCGCCACCCCGAAGGACTCGCCCGCGCGCTCGAGAAGCTCGGCGCCTACGGCCGGCCGATGCAGACGCAGAACTCGTCGATGGCGCACCTCTGGATCGCCGACCCGATGCGCCCCGGGCTCATGGACCGGCTGTTCTCCACGCACCCGCCGCTGCCCGACCGGATCGCGCGGTTGCGCGGCAGCCTCGACCGGTTCTGACCCGACGACGGGTCGCGGCGACCGGCTGCGGCCCAGGAGGCACGGGTCGACGCCGTCCCGCATGACCGGGCCGTCAGACCGCCGGTTCCAACGCCACCGTCGCGTCCGCGTCGTCGGCTGCCACGTGCGGCACCAGGCGCACCCCGAGCGCGCCGGCGACCGCGGCCGCAGCCGTGCCGCGGTCGGTGACCTCGACCCCGCCGAGCCCCTGCCACGCTGCCGTCCGCCGGAGCGTCTCCGCCAGTCGATCGGCATCGAGACGCTCGCCCGGTTCCTCCCACGCCGTCCGGACGCGCAGGACACCGCGCTGCCGGTCGCTCTTCAGGTCGATCCGCCCGACGAGCCGGTCGTCCTGCAGGACGGGCAGCACGTAGTACCCGAAGACCCGCTTCGGCGCCGGCGTGTAGATCTCGATCCGGTAGTGGAAGCCGTACATCCGCTCGGCCCGGCGCCGGAACCACACGACGGGGTCGAACGGACTGAGCACGGCGTCGGCCGTCATCCGCCGCGGGACCCGGGCGTCGGCGTGCATCCACGCGCGCTCGCCCCAGGACTCGACCTGCACCGGCACGAGCTCGCCGGCGGCCACGAGTTCGGCGATCGCCACCGCGGTGTCGTCGGACCGGAGCCGGTAGTAGTCGGCGATGTCCGCGCGGGTGCCGACGCCGAGTGCCCGTGCGGCGCGACGGACCAGTTCGAGGACGGCCGCGGGCCGGGACGGCGCCTGGTCGAGCGTGCCGGCCGGCAGGACCTGCTCGGGGAGCGCGTACACCCGCTCGAAGCCGGACCGCCCGGCGCTCACGACGTCGCCCCAGCCGAACATCTGCTCGAGGCCGGTCTTCACGTCGCTCCAGCCCCACCACGGCCCCCGGCGGACGTTCGACTCGTGCTCGACCGCGCTCGCCGGCATCGGCCCCTCGGCCGCGAGCAGTGCGCGCAGTTCGCGGCGGACCCCCTCGGTCCGCCGGACACCGTCGATCCGGTTCGGCCGCAGGTCGCGTTCGCGCAGCGCGTCCATCCGCCACCGGAAGAGCGGGAGGTCGGTGCGGTCGACGAAGGCCGCCTCGTGCGCCCAGTACTCGGCGTAGGGGCCGCGCTTCGACATGGTCAAACGGTCGAGCGTGGAGCGGTCGTAGGCACCGAGCCGGGCGAAGAGCGGCAGGTAGTGGCTGCGCTCGAAGACGTTCACGGAGTCGATCTGCAGCAGCCCGAGGCGGGCGAAGCCGGCGTTCAGCGTCCGGGTCGGCACGGCGTCGGCCGGTGGCTGACCGAACCCCTGGGCAGCCAGCGCGACGCGGCGGGCCTCGGCAGCGGAGAGCGTGGTCCTGACCATGTCCCGAAGGCTACCGACCGCCGCCGACACCCCGCGCCCGGCAACGTATGCCGTATCTGGTACCTGCCAGGAGGCACATCGGTACACTCGCGAGCATGGCATGGGCGAGACGACAGCAGCCGACGCACCCGGACCCCGTGGTCGAGGAATCGGTCCCGACGGGCATGCGGATCGCCGGTGCGTGGTCGTGGCGCGTGCTGGTGGTCGTCGGCGTCCTCGCGGTCTTCATCTGGTTGATGACCGTGTTCAGCCAGATCCTCATCCCGTTCCTCATCGGGATCGTGGTCTCGGCGCTCCTCGTCCCCATCTCGAACTGGATGCAACGGCACGGCGTCCCGAAGTGGCTCGCCGTCGTGGTCAGCCTGCTCGGCGGGCTCGCGGCGCTCGGCGGGCTCATCTGGCTCGTGGTCGACCAGATCATCGCCTCGTACCCCTCGCTGCGGGACCGCACGATCGACCAGTACGCGAACATCAAGGACTTCGTCCTCAACTCCGGCTTCGGCATCACGCAGAGCGACGTGAACAAGTGGCTCGACGACGGCACGAAGTGGCTGCAGGACAACTCGGGATCCATCCTGTCCGGGGTCGCGAGCGCCGGCTCCGGTGCGACGCACGTCTTCGAGGCGCTCTTCATCATCCTGTTCACGACGATCTTCCTGCTCGTCGACGGCAAGAACGTCTGGCGCTGGACGGTGCGGCTCTTCCCGAAGAAGGCGCGCGCGACGGTCGACGGTGCCGGTGTCGCCGGGTGGATCACCCTGACGAGCTTCATCCGCGTGCAGATCTTCGTCGCGTTCGTCGACGCCGTCGGCATCGGTCTCGGCGCCTGGATCGTCGGGCTGTTCTTCGGCGGCATGCCCCTCGTGATCCCGATCGCCGCTTTCGTGTTCCTCGGTGCGTTCATCCCTGTCGTCGGTGCGATCGTCACGGGCTTCCTCGCCGTCTTCGTCGCGCTCATCTTCAACGGCCCGGTCGCCGCCGTGCTCGTGCTCGGCGTCGTCCTGCTCGTGCAGCAGATCGAGGGACACATCCTGCAGCCCCTCGTCATGGGCAACGCCGTCAAGGTCCACCCGCTCGCCGTGGTGCTGGGGGTCACGGCGGCGTCCGGCCTCGCCGGGATCGCCGGCGCCTTCTTCGCCGTGCCGCTCATCGCCACCCTGAACGCCATGGTGACGACGATCGCGAGCGGACGGTGGCGCGGGCTCGACTCGGAGCACGTGCTCGAAGCCACCCCGAAGCGCGGGCAGCACGGGCAGCTCCAACTCATGCGCCGTCGTCGGCACAAGGTCGGCGACGACGTCCCGCCACCGGGCAGCAAGCCGGAACCCACGGCTGCCGACGGCACGGCCAGCACCAACTGACGTCACGGGTTCGTCAGGAGCGCCGCGAGCGACGATGATGGACCCGTGACCGACACCACCACACCGCTGATCCCCACGCTCGACGACATCGAGCAGGCGCGGGTGACGATCGCCGGGGTCGCACGCGTGACCCCGATGGAGACCTCGCAGTTCCTCGCCGAGGTGCTCGGGTCGCCGGTCCACCTCAAGTGCGAGAACCTGCAGCGCACCGGGGCGTACAAGGTGCGGGGAGCGTACAACCGGCTGTCGACCCTCACGCCCGAGCAGCGCGCCGCGGGCGTCGTCGCGGCCAGCGCCGGCAACCACGCGCAGGGGGTCGCGCTCGCCGCACGTGAGCTCGGGATCCCGGCGACGATCTTCACGCCGGTCGGCGTCGCCCTGCCGAAGCTCCAGGCCACCAGACACTACGGAGCCGAGGTCGTCCTGCGCGGACACTCGGTGGAAGAGGCGCTGAGCGCGGCGAAGGACTTCGCGGCCCGGACCGGTGCGGTCTTCATCCCGCCGTTCGACCACCCCGCGGTCATCGCCGGCCAGGGGACCCTCGGGCTCGAGATCCTCGACCAGGTTCCCGACGCCGACACCGTCGTCGTGCCGATCGGCGGCGGCGGCGTCATCGCCGGCATCGCCCTCGCCGTCAAGGGCGTCGCCGAGCGTCTCGGACGCACCATCCGCGTCATCGGGGTGCAGGCAGAGAACGCCGCCGCGTACCCGAGCTCGCTCGAGGCCGGCGAGCCCGTCACCGTCAGCACCCGGCCGACGATCGCGGACGGCATCGCCGTGGCACGACCGGGCGACCTGAACTTCCCGATCATCCGCGACCTCGTCGACGAGATCGTCACCGTGTCCGACGACGACGTCGCCCGGTCGCTCCTGGTGCTCCTCGAACGCGCGAAGCTCGTCGTCGAGCCCGCCGGAGCCGTCGGCGTCGCGGCGATCATGTCCGGTGCCGTCCGGGACACCGGTCGCACCGTCGTCCTGCTCAGCGGCGGCAACATCGACCCGCTCATGATGGAACGCGTGATCACCCGCGGCCTCGTCGCGGCGTCGCGCTACATCGGCATCCGGATCATGCTGCCGGATCGTCCCGGACAGCTCGCCCGCGTCTCACAGGTCATCTCGGACGCGGGGGCGAACGTCGTCGAGGTGCTCCACACCAGGCACGGCCAGGGACTCGTCATCAACGAGGTCGCGCTCGACCTGTCGATCGAGGCGCGCGGGCCGGAGCACGCGCAGGACGTCATCCACCGCCTGCGCGAGGTGGGCTTCCAGCCGGAGCTGCTGGAGCACTGAGACCAGCCACTGACGGACAGGAGGCGCGGTGCCAGCCGGCACCGCG
>NZ_JAUZED010000148.1 GCF_030705415.1 Curtobacterium sp. A7_M15
CCGCGACCGATCGGTCGCGGGGGCTTCGTCGTCCGGGCCGGCGCGAGCACCGCCGGCGTCCGCAGTGTGCGAGGTTCCACGCGCCGTGGGACGCGGATGCCCTCGCACCGAGGCCGGAGCCTCGCGCACTGCGACAAGGGGTCACACTGCGACAAGGCGTCAGACGACGGCGGGGAGGCCCAGGAGTGTCCGGATGTCGCGGTCGTCCTGCCGCATCTGCTCGGCGAGCTCGTCCATCGAGTCGAACTTCACCATGCCCCGCACGTACGAGACGAACAGCACCGAGATCGTGTCGCCGTAGAGGTCGATGTCCACGTCGAGCAGGTGCGCCTCGATCTGCTTCGCCGGCACGCCCTCGAACGTCGGGTTGTTGCCGACGGAGACCGCCGCCGGGTACACCGTGCCGTCGTGCAGCACCCGCGCGGCGTACACGCCGTCGGCGGGGACGAACCCCTCGGACGCCGGGTCGAGGTTCGCCGTCGGGTAGCCCATCGCCCGACCGCGTTCGTTCCCGTGCACGACGACGCTGCGGACGGCGTGTTCACGGCCGAGCAGCCGTGCGGCCTCGGCGACGCGGCCGACCCCGAGGAGTTCGCGGATCCACGTCGACGACACGCGTCGCTCGCCGTCCGGTCGGACGTCGTCGACCAGGTCCACGTCGTCGATGAGCTCGACGCTGAACCCGTGCTGCTCCCCCAGCACGCGGAGGAGCGCGACGTCGCCGGCGCCCTTCGCCCCGAACCGGAAGTCACTGCCCACGAAGACGAGCTTCGCGTGCAGGGTGTCGACGAGGATCTCGGACACGAAGGCCTCGGGCGACTTCGACTGGAGCTCCTGGTCGAACCGGAGCAGCAGGGTCGCGTCGACGCCGACGTCGTCGAGGAGCTCGCGGCGCTGCGCGATGCTCGTCAGGGCGGGCGGGACCTTGCCCGGGTCGATGACGTCGAGCGGGTGGCGGTCGAACGTGACGACCGTGGACACCAGGCCCTGCTCCCGCGCGGCACGTTCGAGGTGCGCGATGACCGCACGGTGTCCGACGTGCACGCCGTCGAACTTCCCGATGGTGACCGCGCTCGGTCCGAACCCCTGCGCCACGTCGGCGGTGTCGTCGTAGTACTGCACGTCGGTCCCTACTCGCCGGCCGGTACGGCGGACGGGGTCGTCTCGGTCGCGGTGGCGGTCCGGTGGTGCTTGCGGAGCCACCAGAGTCCGGCCACCGGCAGCACCAGCGGCGCGAAGGCGTAGCCCATGCCGTAGTACGACCAGATGGTGTCGTCGGGGAACAGCTGCCGGTCGAGGAGCGACAGGGTGCCGATCACGAGCACGCCGGTCATCTCGAAGACGATCGTGACGCAGGCGACGCGGTACCAGGTCCGGCCCGGCACGATCAGGGCGATCATCGCGACGATGTACACGACCGCGGCCACGGCGCTGAGCGTGTACGCGAACGGTGCGAACGAGAACTTCTCGATGATCTGCACGACACTGCGCCCCGTCGCGGCCAGCGCGAGGATGCCGTAGACGGCGATGAGGACGCGGCCGATGCCGGTCGCGAGGGAGGATCTGGTCGCCATTGCACCGATTCTACCGACGGCGGACGACACGGATGACGCACGACGACGAACAGGCGGCCGCAGGCAGTGCGAGCGGGCCGTGCGAGCGGGTCAGTTCAGGGCGAACCAGATCTGGTACATCCGGTAGACCATGACCGCGACCGTGAACGCGCCGGCGCCGAGGACGACCGTGCTCCACTTCGTGCGGTCGATCAGCGCCCAGACGATGGTCGCCGGCGGGACGAGGAGCACCGACACCGCGTACACGCCGAACTCGAGCGCGTTGCCGACCGGCGGGCTGCCCGTCGCCGGCAGGACGAGCGAGATCACGCCCTGCGCGAGGAGCAGGACCTCGATGAGCGCGAGCGACCCGACGGTGTAGTCGTTCGGCTTCCAGCCGATGAACCCCACGACGACCGCGAAGAGCCCGGCGAGCACGGCGAGCACGAGCTGCACCCACATGAACCACTCGATCACGCGCCGGCTCCCGTCGCGGTCGGGAAGTTCGTGATCACCCGGAGCAGGCCGCGTCGCACCGAGACGAGCCCGACGAGTCGGTCGCTCTCGGTCGCGACGGCCGCGACCGGCCCGTCGGTGTCCGGGTGGTCCGCCGCCACACGCTTGCCGTCGGCGAGGTCCTTCGCGGCGGCCGGGTCGAGCGGGACGGACGGGAAGAGCGTACGGGCGACGTCCACCGGTCGGGCGAGCGCGGCGCGGACGTCGACGGACTCGTCCTCGAGGTCGATCGCGTCCTCGACACTGAAGGGCCCGACCTCGGTGCGTCGGAGCGCCGTGAGGTGGGCTCCGGTGCCGAGTGCGGCGCCGACGTCACGGGCAAGCGCGCGGACGTAGGTGCCGGACGAGCATGTGACGACCACGTCCAGGTCGACCACGGGGACGTCGGCACCGTCCACGGACACCACGCGGTCGCCCCGGCCCGTCACGTCGAAGCGCGACACGGTCACGGTCCGGGACGCGAGGACGACGGCTTCGCCCTTGCGTGCGAGGTCGTAGGCGCGGCGGCCGTCGACCTTGATGGCGCTGACGGTCGAGGGGACCTGGGAGATCTGCCCGCGCTGTTCCGCGACGGCGCGCTCGACCGCGGCCTCGGACACGTCGGCCGAGGCGGTGCCGAGGGCGGCGATCGGGGCGCCGTCGGCATCGTCGGAGTCGGTCGACACCCCGAGGCGGATCGTGGCCGTGTAGGTCTTGCCGAGTCCGACGAGGTGCGTCAGGAGTCGCGTGGACGGTCCGATCCCGAGCAGGAGCAGTCCCGTGGCCATCGGGTCGAGGGTGCCCGCGTGGCCGACCTTCTTCAGACCCAGCCGGCGTCGGGCGATCGAGACGACCCGGTGGCTGGAGATCCCCTGCGGCTTGTCGACGAGGAGGATGCCGTCGGGCGCGGTTTCGAGCACCAGAGGAGATTACCAGCGCTCCGGCGGATCAGCAGGCGTCGTTCCACTCACGACGCGGGTGTTCGGGGTCGGTGACGTCGAGGACCGCCGACGCCGCGATCTTCACGTCGGCGCGGCGCTCGAGGCGCCCGGACTCCTGCTCGACCCACAGCGACCAGCGCCAGAGCGCTCGGGCGCCGTGTGCGAGGACGCCGTGTCCGTGCACGACCAGCACACCGGGCCCTTCGCCCGTCGAACGGAACGGCGCGACGAGGTCGGCACGCAGCGCGTCGACGTCCGTCGAGGGTGCCGCGGCAGACAGGGCGGAGACGCCGTGCTGCTCGAAGCCGGCGACGAGGCCGGCGGCGACGCGTTCGAGGTCGACGCCGTCCTGTCCGTCGATGCCGACGACCGTCCGGTTCGTGCCGACCTGTGCGATCACCTCGGCCGCGATCGCGGCCATGGTGTCGGTCTCCTGGGGTGCCCAACGTGCCATGCACCCACCGTAGGCTGTCGTGGTGAACGCGAGTCGTGCCTCCCGGCAGATTGTGGACAACCCGCCTGCGCGACCCGACATCGCGACCCCGCTCGTCGCGTGGTACCGCGCCGAGGCGCGTGACCTGCCGTGGCGCCGCCCCGGCTTCCCCGCGTGGGGCACGCTGGTGAGCGAGATCATGCTGCAGCAGACCCAGGTCGCGCGTGTGGTCCCCCGCCTGGAGGCGTGGCTCACCCGGTGGCCGACGCCTGCGGACCTCGCGGCCTCGCCGCCGGCGGACGCGGTGCGTGCGTGGGACCGCCTCGGCTACCCGAGACGGGCGCTCGCGCTGCACGCGGCCGCGACGGCCATCGCCGAGCAGCACGGCAACGTGGTCCCGCGCGACGTGGACGAGCTCCTCGCGCTCCCGGGGATCGGCGACTACACCGCGCGGGCGGTCGCGGTCTTCGCGTACGGCGACCGCCACCCCGTCGTCGACGTGAACGTCCGGCGGGTCCTCGCCCGGGCGCTGCTCGGCCAGGGCGAGCCCGGCCCGGCGAAGGCGAAGCAGGACCTCCCGCTGATGGAGTCGGTCCTGCCGGACGACCGCGACGACGCCGCGGCGACGAACGCCGCGGTGATGGAACTCGGCGCGCTCGTCTGCATCGCCCGCTCCCCCGCGTGTGACGCCTGCCCGATCGCCGATCGGTGCGCCTGGCGGGCTGCCGGCTACCCGGAGCACGACGGCCCGCGCGCGCCGAAGCAGGCGAAGTTCGCCGGCAGTGACCGGCAGGTGCGCGGGCTCATCATGGCGGAGCTCCGCGCGAGCGACGTGCCGATCACGCGCGACGAGATCGCACTGGTGTGGCCCGACGCCGAGCAGCGGGACCGGGCGCTCGCGTCGCTCCTGCGCGACGGACTGGCCGTCGGGGACGACGCGAGCGGCTACCGGTTGCCCGACGCCTGACCCTGTCGGGTCACGCGCGCGAGTCGCTGGACTCGGCCTCGTCCTCGTCGTCGTGCTTGTACGGGTCGGCGTCGCCGGCGTACTGCGCACCGGCCGAGGCCGCACGCACCTGCGCGTCACGCACCTGGGCCTGGGCGAGCAGGTCCTCCATGTGCGCCGAGGTCTCCGGCAGGGCGTCGGCGATGAACTCGAGCGACGGGGTCAGCCGCGCGGTGATGTTCTTGCCGACCTCGGACCGGAGCATCCCGGTCGCGGCCTTGAGTGCCGCGGCGGAGTCGGCACGCTCCTCGTCGGTGCCGTACACGGTGTAGAAGACCGACGCGTGCTGCAGGTCACCGGTCACGCGGACGTCGGTGATCGTCACGAACCCGAGCCGCGGGTCGCGCAGGCCCTTGTCGAGTCGGCGTGCGACGACTTCCTTGATGCGGTCCGCCATCTTGCGTGCGCGCTGCGGATCGGCCATGGGTGCCTCCTGGGGAGATGTCTTGCTCTGGAACGGGACAGGGCCCCGACCTCCCGTGAAGGAAGCCGGGGCCCAGGGTAGTCACGCGATCAGTCGCGCGGCTTCTCGACGAGCTCGGTGGTCTCGATCTCGTCGCCGACCTGGATGTCGTTGAACTTGCCCAGACCGATACCCGCTTCGAAGTCCGTGCGGACCTCGGTCACGTCGTCCTTGAAGCGACGCAGCGACTCGATGGCCAGACCATCGGCGAGCACCACGCCTTCGCGGATGACGCGCGCCTTGGCGTTGCGCGTGATCGTGCCGGAGCGGACGATGACACCCGCGATGTTGCCGAACTTCGAGGAACGGAACACCTCGCGGATCTCGGCGACACCCGACTGGACCTCTTCGTACTCGGGCTTGAGCATGCCCTTGAGGGACTGCTCGATGTCCTCGAGTGCGTTGTAGATGACCGAGTAGAAGCGCACGTCGATGCCTTCGCGCGCCGCACGCTCGCGGGCCTTGACGTCCGGGCGGACGTTGAAGCCGACGACGATCGCGTTGTCGATCGTGGCCAGGTCGATGTCCGACTCCGTGATCGCACCGACGCCGCGGTGCAGGATCCGGAGCTGCACGCTGTCGTCGACCTCGATGTCCAGGAGCGACTGCTCGAGTGCCTCGACGGCACCGGAGACGTCACCCTTGATGATGAGGTTGAGCGAGTCGACCTTGCCCTCTTCGAGTGCACGGGTGAAGTCCTCGAGCGAGATGCGCTTGCGGGCCTTGGCCAGCTGGGCGTTGCGCTCGGCGGCTTCACGCTTCTCAGCGATCTGACGTGCCGTGCGGTCCTCTTCGGTGACGAGGAACGTGTCACCGGCGCGGGGCACCGAGGACAGACCCTGCACCTGGACCGGACGGCTCGGCGTCGCGGCCTTGACCGCCACGCCGTTCTCGTCGGTCATCGCACGGACGCGGCCGTAGGCCGTACCCGCCACGATGGCGTCGCCGACGTGGAGCGTGCCGGACTGGATGAGCACGGTCGCAACCGAACCACGGCCCTTGTCGAGGCGGGCTTCGATCGCCACCCCGCGGGCGTCCTTGTCGGGGTTGGCACGCAGGTCGAGACCGGCGTCGGCCGTGAGCAGCACCGCGTCCAGGAGGTCCTGGATGCCGATGTTCTGACGGGCCGACACGTCGACGAACATGACGTCGCCGCCGTACTCCTCGGCCACCAGGTTGTACTCGGTGAGCTGCTGGCGGACCTTGGCGGGGTTCGCGCCTTCCTTGTCGATCTTGTTCACCGCGACCACGATCGGCACACCGGCCGACTGCGCGTGGTTCAGTGCCTCGATCGTCTGGGGCATGATGCCGTCGTCCGCCGCGACCACGAGGATCGCGATGTCCGTCACCTGGGCACCACGGGCACGCATGGCCGTGAAGGCCTCGTGACCCGGGGTGTCGATGAACGTGATCGGGCGCTCGACGCCCTCGTGCTCGGTGACGATCTGGTACGCACCGATGTGCTGGGTGATGCCGCCGGCTTCGCCCTCGACGACCTTCGAGTTCCGGATGGCGTCGAGCAGGCGGGTCTTGCCGTGGTCGACGTGACCCATGACGGTGACCACCGGGGGCCGCTGCTGCAGCACCGAGTCGTCCTCGTCGTCCAGCTCCGCCTCGAGGTCGATGTCGAAGCCCTCGAGGAGCTCCTTGTCCTCGTCCTCGGGCGAGACGATCTGGATCTTGTAGCCCAGTTCCTCGCCCAGGACCTCGAACGTGGCCTCGTCCAGCGACTCGGTCGCGGTGGCCATCTCACCGAGGTGGAACAGCACCGTCACCAGGTTGCCGGGGCTCGCGTCGATCTTGTCCGCGAAGTCCGAGATGCTCGCACCGCGACGCAGACGGACGACCGTGTTGCCGTCACCGCGAGGGACCTGCACACCGCCGAGCGACGGCGCCTGCCGCATCTCGTACTCGGCGCGCTTCGTCCGCTTCGACTTGCGGGCACGGCTCTTGCCGCCACCGCGACCGAACGCACCAGCGGTACCACCGCCGGGGCCACGACCGCGACCGCCGCCGCCACCCGGGCGCGGGCCGCTGAAGGCCGGACGCGGGAAGCCGCCACCGGCACCACCGGCACCGCCCGGACGACCGCCGGGGCCGCCACGACCGCCGCCACCCT
>NZ_JAUZED010000149.1 GCF_030705415.1 Curtobacterium sp. A7_M15
CCGCTGCCCGCCGCGGCGGTCGCCGCTCCGCCCGGGAACCCGCCCGCCCCACCGGGCCCGCCGCGGGTCGTGCTGGAGGCGCTCGCCGAGATCGTCGGGGCGATCACGTTCACCACGAGGATGCCGATGAGGCCGGCGACCGCTCCGATGACGCCGCCGATGAGCCCCTGCACGAGGGACTCGCCCGCGACCTGCCGGGTGATGCGGCCGTTCGACCAGCCGATCGCCTTGAGCGTGCCGAACTCCCGGGTGCGTCGGGTGACGCCGGAGATCGTGAAGAGGATCGCGATGAGGAACGCGGCTGCCAGGACGATGACGGACAGCCAGGTCCCGAGGTTCGAGACTAGGCTCGACGCGGTGCTCAGCGAACCGGACACGCTCGAGGCGAGGTCGGACTCGGTCGAGACCGTCGCGCTGGTGAGCTGCTTCTGCAGGGCGGACTTGATCGTGCTGACGTCGGAGGAGGACTCGGCGGAGACGTAGATCGAGGTGACCTTGCCGTCGAGGTCGGCCAGTGACTGCGCGGTGTCGAGCGGGATGTACGTGTTGGAGCCGGTGGTCGACGACGATCCGGTGGACGACACGATGCCGATGACGGAGAAGTCTCTCCCGCCGATCTCGATCGTGTCACCGACGGCCTTCGACTCGCTCTTCGCGTACGAGGCGTCGAGCACGACGACGTCCTTGCCGGCGTCCTTCGACGTGAAGGTCCGTCCCTCGGTGAGCTCGGTGCTCGTGAGCGGGCCGACCGCGTCGCCGGAGACCGGGATGCCCGTCACGGTGAAGGAGTCGACGTTGAACGAGCCGCCGCCGAAGCCGCCGCCGCCCTCGCCGCCGCTCGGCGGCCCCTGCTGCGTCGAGGTGTCGCTGCCGTCGCTCGAGCTGCTGCTCCCGCTGTCGGACTGCTGCTGGACCTGGCCCGAGAACGTCGTGTTCTCGAGGGTGAGGACGCCGGTCGCGGCCTTGACCCCGCTCGTCCCGGACACCGTCGTCAGGTCGGCGGTGCTGAGCGTGCTCGAGCCCCGGGAGACGGCGAGGCGAGACTGCGACAGATCGGTCGATCCGCTGCTGCTGTCGGAGCCGCTCTGGCTCCCGAAGTCGAAGCTCGGGCGGCCGGTGGCCGAGCCGGTCGGTGTCTCGGTCTTCGTCACGGTGATGTCCGTGCCGACGCCGTACACGGACTGCAGCACGCTCGCCTGCGCGGCCTTCACGCCGCCGGAGATCGAGGACACGATGACCACGAGAGCGATGGCGAGCGCCATCCCGATCGCGATGATGACGGTCTGCTTCTTGCGGTTCGTGAGTTCGCGCCTGAGGTAGGTCAGGAACATGGTTCTCCTCGGTGTTGGGGTCGAGGAGACCGTAGGGAGGCAGCCGATGAGTGGTGCTGCCGGATCCCAAGAACTTCCGATGAAGCCTCAGCAGGCGTCGCCGTAGGTCCGACGGAGGTGCTCGGCGTAGCCACCGGGCGTCCGGCCGTCGAACCTCCCGCTCGTCACCACGGGGAGGTCGGTCGTCGCACGGACGTCGAACCCGAGGGCACGCGCCCGCTCCACCAGCCGGACGTCCTCGTGCTCGGGTACCGGGTCGAAACCGCCGACGGCCAGGCACACGTCGCCGCGGAGCCCGAGGTTGGCGCCGTGCACGTGTCCGAGTGTCGACCCGGGCGGGTGCGCGAGCGTCCACCGGGCGAGGACGACGGGGTCGAGGTCCGCCGGGTCGGGGACGACCGCGCCGACCAGGACGTGCGCGCCGTCGGCGTGTGCCTCGACCTGCTGCACGAGCCAGCCCGGGTCGACGCGGGAGTCGGCGTCGGTGTGCGCCGTCCACCGCTCGGAGGGCTGCGGGCCGGTCGCGAGGGCACGGGCGGTCCCGACGGCCCGCGCGCGTCCGACGCCGAGGTGCGCGGTCTCGACGACCTCGAGGGGGACCTCGGTCCACAGCGGGTCCGCCGCAGCCGACGCCCGGAGGACGGGTGCGGTCCGGTCCGTGCACCCGTCCAGGACGACCACCACCGCCACCGCGACGGCGGGGTGCGCGCGCCGCAGGGCCCGGACCGCGTCGGCGAGGGCGTCGACGCAGCCGGCGATGCCGTCCTCCTCGTCGTGCGCGGGGACGACGACGTCGACGCGTGCGGGGAGCGTCACGGGGTCAGCCCCTCGGCCGTCGCGACGGAGACCACGTCGGAGCCGGGGAAGACGCTCAGGACGAAGTCCTCCTCGACGTGCCGGACGAGTGCGGGCCGCGGCCAGCGCTCGGCGATCCGGGCATCCACCGCGTCGCCGGAGGTCACGGCGTCGTCGTCGGGGTGACGCCAGTGGCAGGCGACGAGCACGCCGTCGTCGTCGAGGGCGCCGAGCACGCGGTCGATCGTCGCGTCGAGGTCCGTCGGCGACAGGTAGTACCCGACCTCGGACAGCACGACGAGGTCCCACCGTCCGTCCGGCCACTCGGACGGCAGCTCGGCCTGGACGAACCGGGCGGCCGGCGCCCGGAGTCGGGCACGTTCCAGCGGTGCCGCGGCGATGTCGGTGCCGAGGACGGCGTCCGTCCGCTCGGTGAGCGATGCCGTCAGGACCCCGGTGGCACAGCCGAGCTCGAGCGCGGACCGGTACCGCTCGCGGGGGAGTGCGGCCAGGGTCACGGCACGCTTCCGTCGCTCGTACCAGGAGCCCTCGAAGTCCCAGCCTTCGGGCTTCCGCTCGTAGTGGGCGTCGAACGATTCTCGGGAGCGCGACGTCGGCGGCGTGAAGAACCACTCCGTCGACCGGAGGTGGTGCGCGGCGTGCCTGGTGTCCACGATCGCCTCGTCGCCCGGTGCCGGCGAGAGCGGACGGGTCTGTGAGGGGTAGGCGTCGAGTGCGGCGCGCTTGCGGTCCAGGACCTCCGACGACAGCGCCAGCGACCGGGCGCGGTCCCACGGCGCCGCCGCCGCGGTCGGATCGTCCCAGTGCCACGCCCAGATCGGGTACTCGAGCAGCTCGGCCCCCGGTGCGCCCGCGACGACCTCCGCGGCTACCTCGCCCGCGATGCGGTGGTCGCGGTGCCCGTCTCCGTGCCACGGTGCGACGACGAGCACGGGACCGTCGACCGGTCGGAGGCGCTCGGTGAGTGCCTCCCGGAGCACGTCCGGGTGCTCGCGGAGCCCGCCGTCCGGCACGTCCAGGACCTCCGCGCTCGCCGCGGGGGCGAGGACGGCCAGCGCAGCCCGGAACTCGCCGAGCCGGATCGTCCGGAGCCGCTCGGGGGAGGTGCTCGGCGAGTCCGGGTGCGACCCCTCGCCGCGGGTGACGAGCAGCACGTGCACGGAGACCCCGGCGTCGGCCGCCGCCGCGATGAGCCCGCCGGCGCCGAGCGTCTCGTCGTCGGGGTGCGGCGCGACGACCACGACCCGAGCGATCCCGTCGAGCCGCACCGGCACCGAAGACACGGTCTGCAGGAAGGACGTCCAGTCCTCGGGGTCCGTGCCCGGCTCCCGGTGGTCGAAGCTCACCACGCGACACCGCCGCGCTCGACGACGATGCGGCCGATGCGGGCGAGGTCCCGCTCGCCGTGGTCCTGCAGCACGTAGAGCTCGAGGTCCGCGACGCGTGCGGCGACCGCCGGGTCCGAGGTCAGGGGAGCGGGACCGACCGTCCGGACGACACGCTCGCGGACGGCGTCCACCGCTCGCCGTACCCGCGAGCGCGTGGTCTGCGCGAGCAGGGACCAGTCCGGGGCGGGGCCGTCCGCCGACTCGTCGATCCGCGTCGCGGCGTGGGCCAGCGCGTCCTCGGCGTCGGCGAGGTCCAGCACCGTCGCACCGAGCGCGGCCTGCAGCAGCTCGGACCCCGGCCGCGCCACGGCGAGGTCGCGGAGCACCCGGGCGAGCCCGATCGCGCCACCCCACCAGCACGCCGCGACGCCGATCCCGCCCCAGGCGAACCCCGGACGCGCGAGGTACCAGCCGGGAGCGCCGACGGGCGTCGCGTGCACCCCCGCGAAGTCGACCGGGCCGCTCGGCACCTCCGGCATGCCCCGGGCGACCCAGGCATCGTCGTGCACGGTCACACCGTCCTGTCGCAGGTCGACCGCGAACAGCTGCCGGTCGTCCCCGACGTGGGCAGTGACGAGCGCGTGCGACAGTGTCGAGGCCAGCGAGCACCAGGGCTTCGTGCCGCGCAGCTCGACGCCCGCCGCCGTCGGTGTCGCCGTGAGACGGACTCCCGGGGCCTCCGCGGCGTACACACCCCAGGTCGACCCCTCCGGAGCCCGCACCCCGGCCTGCTCGAGCACGGCGAGCGCGTCGAGGTGCGGCTCGACCGTCCGGGCGGTGGCGACGTCCGCGAGCGCGACGGCGGCGAGCGTGGCGAAGGACCCGCCGGCCGTCCCCGCGGACAGCAGCGGTGCGGTGGAGGCGACCCACCTCGCGAAGGCGAGCCGGTCGGTCGGGGACGAGCCGTGCCTCCTGGCCGTCTCCTCGATCGCCCCGACGTCCACCTGGTGGGTGGCGACCGGCCAGGCGGAGGAATGCAGCATGCACCTGACCCTACGGACGCGGTGTCCGATCTGCGCGAGCTGATCCACAGAGCGCGGAAGGCCGCTCCACAGACCGCTCATAGGAAACTCTCGATACTCGAAGACGTGACCATCTCCCAGCCTGCAGCAGCCCCGCGCCTCACGCGTGCCGACGGAACCCCGTTGCGCATCCTCGTCGTCGACGACGAGGCCAGCCTCACCGACCTCCTGTCCATGGCGCTCCGCTACGAGGGCTGGGACGTCAAGAGCGCGAACGGCGGCCAGGACGCGCTGAGCACGGCGCGCGAGTGGAAGCCGGACGCGATGGTGCTCGACGTGATGATGCCGGACCTCGACGGTCTGCAGGTGCTCAGTCGCCTGCGGCAGAACAACGACGACACCCCCGTGCTGTTCCTCACCGCCAAGGACTCGGTGGAGGACCGCGTCACCGGTCTCACCGCGGGCGGCGACGACTACGTCACGAAGCCGTTCTCGCTGGAAGAGGTCGTGGCGAGGCTCCGCGGACTCATCCGTCGCTCGCAGATCTCGATCTCCGAGGCCGGCGACTCGCGCATCGTCGTGGGCGACCTCGTGCTCGACGAGGAGTCGTACGAGGTGTCGCGCGCCGGTCGGCCGATCGAGCTGACCGCCACCGAGTTCGAGCTTCTGCGCTTCCTCATGCGCAACCCGCGCCGCGTGCTGTCGAAGGCGCAGATCCTCGACCGCGTGTGGTCGTACGACTTCGGTGGCAAGTCCTCCGTCGTCGAGATCTACATCTCCTACCTGCGCAAGAAGATCGACGCGGGTGAGACCCCGATGATCCACACGGTGCGCGGCGTCGGGTACGTCATCAAGCCGACCTCGTGACCCTTCGTCGGCGGCTCGTCCTGAGCATCGTCGCGCTCGTCGTCGCCGTCAGCGCGGTCATCGGTGCCGGGAGCATCATCGCGCTCGCATCCATCCAGACGGGCACGATCGACAGTCAGCTCTCGAAGGCGACCGACCGTGCGAGCACGAAGTTCGGCGAGGGACAGCAGAACCCGAACGGGCAGCGCCCCGGCGACGACTCGCTGCAACCGCTGGGGCAGGCGGCCGGGACGCTCACGGCCTACTACCTGCCCGGAGGCGGGGCGTACGGCATCGTGCTCACCGACGGCGGCACACGATTGCAGCTCAGCTCCGAGCAGCTCACGCGGATCGGGAACGTGAAGGTCGGCGTCGACCCGGCCACGATGGACCTCGGCGGGTCCCTCGGCCGGTACCGGGTCGCCGCCGTGCAGGTCGACAACCCCGTGCTCGGGCAGGCCGTCCTGGTGGTCGGACTCCCGATGTCGCCCGTCTACGAGAGCGTCCGGTCGCTCCTGTTCGTCGTCGTCATCGTCGTGGCCGCAGCGCTCGTCGCCGCATCGGTGGTCGCCGCCGTCGTCGTCCGCCGGTCCCTGCGGCCGCTCGAACGGGTCGCCGAGACCGCGTCGACCGTCGCCCGGATGCCGCTCGAGCGCAGCGACGCCCTGCAGGACGTCCGTGTCCCCGACACCGACCCGCGCACCGAGGTCGGCCGCGTGGGCAGCGCGTTCAACCGGATGCTCGGGCACATCGCCGGTGCCATGCAGGCCCGTGAGCGCTCGGAGCAGAAGGTCCGGCAGTTCGTCGCCGACGCGTCGCACGAGCTCCGGACGCCGTTGGCCTCGGTCCGCGGGTACGCCGAGCTCACGCGTCGGATGGGTGCGGACCTGCCGGAGGACGTCGTGTACGCGATGAGCCGCATCGAGTCCGAGTCGAAGCGCATGACGACCATGGTCGAGGACCTGCTGCTGCTCGCCCGCCTCGACGAGGGCCGCGAGATCCAGTTCGAGGACGTCGACCTCACCGGGCTCGTGCTCGACGCCGTGAACGACGCCCACGCCGCATCGCCCGACCACCCGATCGAGGTCGACGTCCCGTCGACACCCGTGGTCGTCGTCGGGGACGCCGCCCGGTTGCACCAGGTGATCGTCAACCTCGTCACGAACGCCCGGACGCACACGCCGGACGGCACCCGCATCACCGTGGGGCTCGCGCCCGCGGCCTCGGGCGCCGGCGTGGACCTGACCGTGCGGGACACCGGGCAGGGCATCGACCCCGAGTTCCTGCCGAAGCTGTTCGAACGGTTCGCCCGCGCCGACAGCTCGCGCTCGCGGACGGCGGGGTCGACCGGCCTCGGGTTGGCCATCGTGGACGCCGTCGTGCAGGCTCACGGGGGATCGGTCGACGTGACGAGCGAGCCGGGGGACACCGTGTTCACGGTGCACCTGCCGGCCGAGCGGCCCGCGGCCGACGCGGCGGCGCCGTCCGGCTCGTCCGCGGCGCCCTCGCCCGGCTCGTCCGCGGCGTCG